>CAXTVL010000319.1:0-3560 GCA_964247515.1 uncultured Acetobacteraceae bacterium
TTGAACTGGTCCTCCCAGCGGAACTCGAACCGCGCCCGGCTGATCGCGTCGTCGCGCAGCTTGGCCGCCGGGTGGCCCTTGGCGAGGTCGGCGGCGTGGGCCGCGATGCGGTAGGTGATGACGCCGGTCTTGACGTCGTCGCGGTCGGGCAGGCCCAGGTGCTCCTTGGGGGTGACGTAGCACAGCATCGCGGTGCCGAACCAGCCGATCATGGCGGCGCCGATCGCCGAGGTGATGTGGTCGTAGCCGGGCGCGATGTCGGTGGTCAAAGGGCCGAGCGTGTAGAACGGCGCCTCGCCGCACTCGGCCAGTTGCTTGTCCATGTTGACCTTGATCTTGTGCATCGGCACGTGGCCGGGGCCTTCGATCATCACCTGGCAGCCGCGCTCCCAGGCGACGCGGGTCAGCTCGCCCAGCGTCTCCAGTTCGGCGAACTGGGCGGCGTCGTTGGCGTCGGCGTTGGAGCCGGGGCGCAGGCCGTCGCCCAGCGAGAACGACACGTCGTACGCCCGCATGATGTCGCAGATGTCGCCGAAATGCTCATAGAGGAAGCTCTCGCGGTGGTGCGCCAGGCACCAGCGCGCCATGATCGAGCCGCCGCGCGAGACGATCCCCGTCGTCCGCCGCGCGGTCAGCGGCACGTGCGCGAGGCGCACGCCGGCATGGATGGTGAAGTAGTCGACCCCCTGTTCCGCCTGCTCGACCAGCGTGTCGCGGAACACCTCCCAGGTGAGCTTGTCCGGGTCGCCGTCGACCTTCTCCAAAGCCTGGTAGATCGGCACGGTGCCGATCGGCACCGGCGAGTTGCGCATGATCCAGCCACGGATGTTGTGGATGTTGCGCCCGGTCGACAGGTCCATCACCGTGTCGGCGCCCCAGCGGATCGCCCAGACCAGCTTCTCCACCTCGTCGGCGGCCGAGGAGGTGACGGCCGAGTTGCCGATGTTGGCGTTGACCTTGACCAGGAAGTTGCGGCCGATGACGACCGGCTCCAGCTCCGGGTGGTTGACGTTGGCCGGGATGATGGCGCGACCCAGGGCGATCTCGGAGCGCACGAACTCCGGCGTCACGAACTCCGGGATGGCCGCGCCGAAGCTCTCGCCGTCGGCCACCCGGGCGGCGGCCCCCTCGGCGGCGGCGGCGCGGCCGAGGTTCTCGCGGTGCGCCACGTAGACCATCTCCTCGGTGACGATGCCGGCGCGGGCGTATTCGTACTGCGTGACCGGCGTGCCGTCGCGTCCCGCGAACACGGTGTGCGGCGCGGGGCACTCGGCCACCAGCTTCTCGGCCGCGATGTTGCCGTTGTCCTCGGGCTTGACGGCGCGCGGCGGGATCGCCCGCAAGCCGCGCGCCGCCAGCCAGGGGGCGCGGATGCGCGGCAGGCCGGCCGCGAGGTCGATCGGCGTGCTGGCGTCGGTGTAGGCGCCGGAGGTGTCGTAGACCCGGAACGCCGGTTCGTTCGCCGTCGGGTGCAGGTCGATCTCGCGGAACGGCACGCTGATGTCGGGCCGCCCCGCGGGGCTGCTGTAGACCTTGCGCGAGCCCACGATCGGGCCGGTGGTGACGGTGGCGGGCTTGCTCTGCACGTTCATGCGGCGATCCTCCTCGGCGAACCGGACGGCGAGGGGGCGGGATCGCGGGCGATGCGGTTCCGTCCCTACGCCGGTACGAACCGGATCAGGTTGCTTAGGGTCATCGCTGCGTCGGCGATATCTCAGCCCCTGCCAGGGCACCCCTCGGATGACGTGACACTGTGGCAGCGCCGCCGGGGTGTCAATGCAATCCGCTGGAGGCCGCCATGACGGCCTCGACGCGGCGCAGGGCGGCGTCGGGCAGCGGCAGGATCGGGCGCGGCGGCTGGGCGGCGCAGATGCCGAGCAGGTTGGCCGCCGCGTAGACCACGCGCAGGCTGCCGAACTCGGTGAACAACTGCCACAGCGGCTGCATCCGGGTGTCGAGCCGCCGCGCCTCGGCGGCGTCGCCGGCCCGCGCCGCCGCCACGATCTGCACGCAGGTGACGGGGAACAGGCCGGCGGCCACGCTGTACCAGGCATCGCCGCCGGCCAGCAGCGCCTCGACCGCGTTCCAGTCGACGCTGTAGCCGAGCGAGAAGCCCGGCGCCACGAGGCCGCGCAGTTCGGCCAGGTGGGCGGCCACGGTGTCGGCTGCGGGTGCCGGGTTCTTCACCGCGACGATATCGGCGACCTGGCTGAGCCGGGCGACCAGGTCAGGGCCGAAGGTGAAATGCGTGGTGCCCGGGTTGTTGTAGACGCACAGCTTCAGGCCGGTGGCCTCGGCCACGGTCGCGAAATGGGCGAACACCTCCTCCTCGGTCAGCGGCGTGTACGAGACCGGGGCCAGCAGCACGGCATCGGCGCCGGCCGCCTTGGCGTCCTGGCCGAGTTGCGCGGCCTCGTCGGTGCGCAGCGCGCCGATGCCGACCAGCAGCGGCACCCGGCCCGCGACCTCGGCCACCGCCGCCTCGATGGCGCGACGCCGCTCGGCACGGGTCAGGTACGGGTACGAGCCGGTGCTGCCGAGCAGGCCGATCGAGTCCACGCCGGCCTCGGTCAGCCGCCCCAGGAGCGAGCGCAGCGCGCCGACGTCGACTCGGCCGTGTTCGTCGGCAGGGGTGATCGGGAACGCGGACAGGCCTGCGAACAGTGCCACATTACCCCGCGATCATCCGGCCCAACGGCTTGCCGCCGAACAGGTGGACATGGAAGTGCGGCACCTCCTGCCCGGCGTCGGCGCCCATGTTGGCCAGCGCCCGGTAGCCGGGCGTCTCCAACCCCAACTCGCGGGCCACGGTGGCGACGGCGCGGAAGAAGCCGGCGATTTCGGCGTCGGGCGCCCCTGCCGCGAAGTCGGCCAGCGAGACGTAGCGGCCGCGCGGGATCACCAGCACGTGCGTCGGCGCCTGTGGCGCGATGTCGTGGAACGCCACCGCCCACTGGTCCTCGTAGACCCGGCGGCTCGGGATCTCGCCGCGCAGGATGCGGGCGAAGATGTTGCTGTCGTCGTAAGGGCCGAGGCCGGCGACCGGCATGGCGGTGGCTCCGTCAGGGGATTTTGGTGGTCCGCACGCTGCGCCGTATCGCCAGCAGCTTGGCGCGCGCGGCCTTCTCGGCAATGCCGGAGACACCCTCGCGGCGTTCAAGTTCGCTCCAGACCTCGCCCGGCTCGACGCCGGCCGCGACCCACATGACCAGCAGGTGGTACAGCACGTCGGCACTCTCGCCGACCAGCGCCGGGCGGTTGCCGGCCACCGCCTCGATCAAGCATTCGACCGCCTCCTCGCCGAACTTCTGCGCGACCTTGGCGGTCCCGCGCGACAGCAGCCGCGCCGAGTGGCTGGCCGCGGGATCGGCGGCGCGGCGCTCCTGCACCGTGGCGTGAAGGCGGTCGAGCACCGCCCCGCTCGGGCCGGATGCGAGTGCCGGCGGCGGCTTGCCCTCGGCGGCGCGCTTGGCGGCCTCGGCGTTGGCCCAACGGGGGCCCCCCCTGGCCGCCGCCCCCGCCACCCCGCCCCCCCCCAAGCCCCCGACAACACCGCGCAG
>CAXTVL010000319.1:3570-3781 GCA_964247515.1 uncultured Acetobacteraceae bacterium
CTTCGCCATCAGGCGGCAGCCCTTGGCAGCCGCACCGGCAACCCGGCCGCCGCCATCGCCGCCTTCACCTCGGCGATCGTGAAGGTGCCGAAATGGAACACGCTGGCGGCCAGCAGCCCGGTGGCGCCGGCCCGGGCACCCTGCACGAAATGATCGAGCGTGCCGACGCCGCCCGCCGCCACCACCGGCACCCGCACCGCGCCCCACACCC
>CAXTVL010000320.1:0-3768 GCA_964247515.1 uncultured Acetobacteraceae bacterium
GGGGGATGGGGGTGCGGGGGGGGGGGCCGGGGCGGGCGTGGTCTCGCTCATTTTGGCCCCATGGGTCGCACCGGCGCGCCCGCGGGGGGGGGGTCACGCGGCCTGCTGCGGCGCCGGATCGCCGCTCGACGCGGGTTGCGCCGATGAGTCGGGGGCCGGCGGTGGCGCGATCGCCTGCGCGTGCGCGGCGTTGGCGGCGTCGTGCGCCTGGATGAACGGCAGCGCCGGAGCGCCGAGGAACCCGGACAGCATCGAGCGCGCCAGGATGCTGCCGACGCTCGGATCGGCGGCCGTGATGGCATTCAGCCGGTCGGTCTCCGCCCGGTAGTCGTCGGTGCTGACCTTGCCGCCCTTGTCCTTCAGCTGCTGCTGCGCGGCCTCGAGCTGCCGCTTGAGCTGGGCGATCTCCTGGTCGGCCTGCGAGGCGATCGCCTGGCCGTGCCCCGTGACCTGCTGCAAATGCTGCTGCAACTGCCGCATCGCCGGCGACGGGCCGCCCAGCGCCTGCGGCGGCACCATGCGCTTCAGCCGCTCGGCGATCTCGTCGGCGCCGGGGAAGTCGGCGTTCTTGAACAGCAGGTCGCCGACCACGGGCATCAGTTCCTTGTTCTGCGCCGTGATCTGGGTGAACGCCTCGAACGCCTCCTGGCGCTGCGTGCCGAAGCTCGGCCCGACATCGGCCTGCACCATGTAGCGGCCGACGGCCGGGTTGAGGTAGGTCCGCACCCGCCGCTGCGCCTGGTCGGCGTCGCTCGGCGGCTGCCCGCTCGGGTCCGTCGGCGCGGGCGTCGGATCGGGCATGACCGCGTGCGCCGCCGGCATGTCCGGATCGACGTGGACCTCGCTCTCGCTGCCGTCCTCCTGCATGATCTTGAGCACGCGCGGCGTGTCGTAGACGTGCGGGATCAGGTCGATCAGGATGCGCCCGGTGTAGCGGATCGCCTGCGCCAGGTGGTCGATGTAGTGGTAGGTGGCGTTGTCGCCCTGCCGCTGGCGCTGCTGGATCGCCACCCCGCTGCGCTCGTTGCCCGGCGCGCCCAGCTCGGCCTGGTACTGGCCCGAGACCGCCATCATCTCCTCGTCGGCCATCCGCATCCCGTCGATGTAGGCCTGCGCCATCATCGGCGGCGCCACCCGCTCCGGGCGCGCCAGCTCCTGCCCGGCGTCGTTGCGGTGGTTGTACGGCAAGATGGCGTGGTTCTCGACGTTGGCCGAGTTCCACAGCGTCTCGTGGCCCTCGATCGCCTCGATCGGCGCGATCCACGGCGTCTTGCCCTGCAGCGCCACGAACTCGACCGCGGCGCTGATCCAGTAGTTCTTGATCCGCTGCGCGTCCTTGATCGCCCGGGTGTGGCCCTTGCGGTCGAGCTTGCCGTCGATCACCGTCTCCTCGCCGACCACGCGCACCAGCGGCACATAGCGGCCCGGCCAGTCCTCGCGGTCGACGATGCGGTCGCCCACGATCTTGAACCACTCGACCTTGGGCGCGCTGACCGGGCGGCTGCGCAGCGAGGTCCGCCCGTCCGGCACGTCGCCGGTGTGCAGGGTGCCGTCGTCGAGCCGGTGCAGCGTCTCGCGGCGCTCGACCACGCGGTAGTACTCGGCCTCGCGGCAGCTGTCGGCGGCCAGCCAGCCGTCGTTCATCCCGAGCGGCGCCTCGGACATGACCTTGTCCAGCTCGGGATGGTCGGCGCGCGCCTCCTCGATCGGCCGGTCGCGGAACACGAAGCCCCAGCGCGCGTCGCTGCCGTCGAACTGCTGGATGTCGCAGTCGAGGTAGACCGTGAGCGGGTCGGCGATGCGGCGGATGTAGATCTCCAGGTCGAGGCTGTCGTCGCCCGCGTAGTCGGTCAGCACCCGCCAGTAGCCGATGCCGCCGCGCACCTGGCAGCTGGTCGCCGCCTCGTAGGCCTCGGTCGCCTGGCTCTGGTACTCGATGTGCCGGCACAGCCCGGACAGCATCTGCGCCGCCTCGAACGTGGCGCCGTCGCCGGTCGGCGTCACCTTGATCGCCGCCTTGTTCTGCCGCGCGTCGTTGACGATCTGCAGGCAGTGCTGGCGCACCTTGTTGACGGTGATCGCCGGGCGGCGCTCCTGCTCGCGCCCGGTCAGCACCAGGTCCGGCCACTGGTAGTGGTTGTCGGCATCGCCCTCGGCGAACTTGACGTCCTCGCGGTACAGCGCGCGCGCGGCGCTCTCCCACTCGGCGGCGCGGCGGAAGCGGCGCTTGGCTTCGGACAGGATCGCCTCGTCGCGGCGGTTATCGGCAGCGGCGGAGTTGGCAAAGGTTCCGCCGGCATTGCCGGTGGAAGGGCTAACGGAGGTCATGACTCATCCCATCCAGCGGCCGTGGCCGGACGCCGGCGCCAGCGTGCGGCGCACCGGCGGCGCCGCCAGCTTCGGCGACTGCTCGCGCAGCCCCATCGCGAGCACCCGCATCGCGTCCGCCCCGTGCGAGGCCCAGTCATGGACCGGCGCGCTCTTGAACACGCCCATGGAGTCGTTGAAGTCGCGCCGGTAGTGCGCCAGGCACTCGCGCCCGCGCGCCGTGCGCTCGCGGTCGAACCAGCACCGCCCCAGCAGCATCCGCGCCGCCTCGATGCCGTCCTCGACGCTCTGGCGCGGCAGCACCCGGACCTGGCGGCCGTTGGCGCGCAGCAACTCCTCGCGCGTCTTGCCGGTGCCCAGCTCGCGGGCGCCGGCGTCGTGCGGCAGCAGGTCGAAGGTGTAGCGGTACGGGCGGCTGGCCAGCCACTCGACGTAGTGCACCAGCGGCTCGCCGGTCGCCTCGTAGTAGTCGATGACGTGCACCTCGCGGCCGACCAGCTGCGCGCACCACAGCGTCGTGGCGTCGCCGATGCCGAGGTCCCAGGCGGTCCAGACCGGCACCGCCGGGTCGTACGGCACGCCGCAGACCCGCCCGGCCGCCTCCATCGCGGCCAGCTCGGCGCGGTAGATGGCGCCGCGGATCGCCGCGTCGAAGCTGACCTCCAGCTCCTGGTCGTACTGGTCGGGTGTCAGCATCCGCCGCATGTCGGCGAGCTCGCTCTCCGGCAGCAGCCCGCTCGTGCTGGCGCGCAGCACCAGCGAGTACCAGTCCGGGTCGGCCTCCGCCGCCGCGTGCACCCGCCAGAAGTCGTTGCGGCCCTTCGGCGTGCCGATGAACACCGCCCAGCCCTGGCGGTCGGCCAGCGACGGGCGCAGCACCTCGGGCCAGGCGCGCGGGTTCATGTCGCCGTACTCGTCGAGCACGCAGCCGTCGGTGTAGGTGCCGCGCAGCCGGTCGAAATTGTCGCTTCCGTACAAACGCACCCGCGCCCCGTTCGGGAACACCACCATCAGGTCGCTCTCGCGCTGCACCACGCCCGGGATGTCGGCGGTGAAGCGCTTGAGGTAGCCCCACGCCGCGTCCTTGGACTGCGCGTAGGTCGGCGACAGGTAGGAGAACCGGCCGTCCGGCTTGGGGCAGCGCAGCGCCGCGTCGACCAGGTCCATGATGCAGGCCACCGTCTTGCCGCCGCGGCGGTGGATCACCAGGCAGGCCCAGCGCTGCCTGCGGGCGTGGAACGCCATGAACTGCGGGCGCGGCCGGTAGCCGAGGTCGATGGTGCGGACCGGCTCACTCCTGGGCACGCGCGACCCCTGTCACGATCATCAGCGGGCTGTTCGCGTCGCCGCTGATCTGCAGCCGGTCGCTGCGGCCCTGCCGCGTCTTCTCCCACCAGATCGCCGCGGCGACGGAGCGGCCCTTCGTCGCCCGGCTGCCCC
>CAXTVL010000321.1:0-2657 GCA_964247515.1 uncultured Acetobacteraceae bacterium
ACGCCGCTCCCACCGACACCGTCGATGCGCCGCCCGCCGCCCAGCCGCAACTGCCGCCGCCGCCGGAGCTGCCGGCGTTGCCGAAGGGGGTGGCGCCCCCCGCCGCGGTGATCGGCGTCATGGGCGTGCCCGACGTGATGCGCGCCTCCTCCGCGGCGCAGGCGATCGAGCGCACCATCGGCCAGCGGCGCGAGGCGCTGAACCAGGACGCCCAGAAGGAGCAGGCGGTGTGGCGCGACATGCAGCAGGCGCTGCTGGCCGACCGCGCCAAGCTGCCGCCGGAGCAGGTCCGCACCCGCGAGCGCGCCTTGCAGGAGCGTATCACCAACGCGCAGAAGCAGTTCCGCGACCGTGGCCGCATCATCCAGGAGGCGGCGCAATACGCCCTGGCGCAGATCGAACGCACGCTGATCGCGGTGATCCGGCAGGTCGCCGACAGTCGCGGCATGAACCTCGTGCTGCACCGCGCCCAGGTGGCGCTCAACGTCAACGAGTTCGACATCACCGACCAGGTGACGACCCAGCTCAACAAGATCATCCCGACCGTGGTGATCCCGCCCGACGGGGTCGAGCCACCGACCGTGGCGCCGGTCAATTCCGCGGTGCTGCCCCCGCCAGGCTCGCCACCGGCATCGCAGCCGGCGTCCGCGTCCGCGCCGCCGAAGTGACCGGAGCGGCCTGACATGGCAGGCGATCCGCGCTTTTTCAGCCGAACTGGACCACACAGCCTGTCCGCCGTGGCGCGGGCGGCGGGCGGCGAGGTGGCGGACGACGATGGCCGCATGCTGTTCGGGATCGCACCGCTGCAATCGGCCGAGACGGGCGACGTGAGCTTCCTCGACAACCGCCGCTATGCCGAGCTGCTGGCCACCACGCGCGCCGGCGCTGTGGTGCTGCATCCCGACCTGCGCCACCGGCTGCCGCCCGGCTGTGCCGCGATCGCGACAGCCGAACCCTATGTCGGCTGGGCGCGGGTCGCGACGTTGTTCCATCCGTTGCCGGCGGCACAGCCTGGCATCCACCCGAGCGCCGTGGTCGATCCCACCGCGCGGGTCGATCCCAGCGCCGAGATCGGTCCGCTGGCCGTGGTGGCGGCGGCCGCCGAGATCGGGCCGCGCTGCCGCGTCGGGCCGCTGGCGGTGCTGGGCGCCGGCGTCGTGCTGGGCGCCGACTGCCGGATCGGGCCGCACGCCAGCGTCAGCCACGCGGTCCTGGGGGAGCGGGTCTACGTCTATCCCGGCGCCCGCGTCGGCCAGGATGGGTTCGGCTTCGCCACCACCAAGCAGGGCCTGCTCACCGTGCCGCATGTCGGCCGGGTGCTGCTGGGCGATGACGTGGAGGTGGGCGCCAACAGCACCGTCGACCGCGGCTCGACGCTCGACACGGTGATCGGCGCTGGCTCGCGCCTCGACAATCTGGTGCAGATCGGGCACAACGTGCGCTTGGGCCGGTGCTGCGTGGTGGTGTCGCAGGCAGGAATTTCGGGGTCTACCGTGCTCGAGGATTTCGTGGTGATCGGTGGACAGGCCGGCCTTGCTGGTCATCTGCATATCGGTGCCGGCGCGCGACTGGGTGGTCAGGCCGGCGTGATGGGCGACGTGCCGCCGGGTGCGGAGTTCCTTGGCAGCCCGGCGATGCCGGTGCGGGCGTTCTTCCGTCAGGTGGCGACCTTGCGGCGTCTGGCCGAGGGCGGACGGGCGACGGCCAAGGCGGCCGCAACCAAGTTGGGCACGGACTGAGCGGGATGGACGGCGCCACGACACAGGATCAGGGACGGCGCGTGCTACCGACCGAGCCGGAGATTGCCGGGAGCACGGTCGACATCGCCGCGATCCAGCGCGCGATCCCGCACCGCTATCCGTTCCTGCTGATCGACCGCATCATCGAGATGCGCCACAATCAGTCGGCGATCGGGGTCAAGAACGTCTCCATCAACGAGAGCTACTTCCAGGGCCATTTTCCCGGTCATCCGGTGATGCCCGGCGTGCTGATCATCGAGAGCATGGCGCAGACCGCCGCCGTGCTCGTGGTGCGCACGCTCGGTTCCGGCGCGGAGGGTAAGGTCGTCTACTTCATGTCGATCGAGAGCGCCAAGTTCCGTCGCCCGGTCGTGCCCGGCGATCAGCTCCGCATCCATGTCACCAAGGAGCGCCACCGCGGCAACGTGTGGAAGTTCAGCGGTATAGCGCGGGTCGAAGGCGTGTCGGTGGCCGAGGCCACGTTCGCCGCGATGATCATGGACCGCACCGGCGAGGACGCCGCGACCCAGGCTGTCACCACCGAGGGCGCCACCACGGAGAACGGTCTGGCGGCCGGACCGCCGCAGTGAGCGCCATCCATCCGACCGCGCTCGTGGCGCCGGGGGGCCCGCGCGGGGGCGGGGGGCGCGGGGGGCCCGGGTGGAGGGTGGGGCCGGGGGGGGCGGTGGGGCCGCCCGCCACCTGGTCGGGCAGGGGTGCCAGGTGCCATCCCAGCCCGGCCAGCCGCAGCGTCAGAGCCGGCAGCGCCGCGTTCACCGCCTGCACCGTCCGGTGCCGCGCCATGGTGCGGTGCAGCGACGGGGCCGACAGTTGCTGGTATTCCACCTCCTGCCATGCCTGGAAGCCGCGCGCCGCCGCCTCCCGCAGCGCCCCGGCGGCGGCGCGGGCCGTCATCAC
>CAXTVL010000321.1:2667-3751 GCA_964247515.1 uncultured Acetobacteraceae bacterium
CCCCCCCCCCCCCCCCCGGCGGGCGCGGGGCGCCCCCCCCCCCCGGGGCGGCGCGCGCGTCGGGCCCTGGTGCATGGTCGGACCGGATGTCTCGATCGGCGCCGGTGTCGAGCTCGTCAGCCACGTCGTGCTCGACGGCCGCACGAAAATCGGCGAAGGCGCGCGGCTGTTCCCGTTCTGCTCGGTGGGTCTGCCGCCCCAGGACCTGAAATATGCCGGCGAGCCGACACGCTGCGAGATCGGCCCGCGCACCCAGGTGCGCGAGCACGTCACCATCCATCGCGGCACCGTCACCGGCAGCGGCGTCACCCGGGTCGGGGCCGACTGCCTGCTGATGGCGGTGGTGCATGTGGCGCATGATTGCGAATTGGGCGACGGCGTGATCGTCGCCAACAACGTGGTCATGGGCGGCCATGTGCGTATCGGCGAGCGCGCGGTGATCGGCGGTGCGGCGGCGCTGCACCAGTTCGTCCGCATCGGCCGCGGCGCGGTGGTGGGCGGCGTCTCCGGCGTCGAGGGCGACGTGATCCCGTTCGGTGCGGTGATCGGCAACCGCGCCCGGCTGACCGGCCTCAACGTCGTGGGCTTGAAGCGCCGCGGCTTCGACCGTGCCCAGATCCACACCCTGCGCGCCGCGTTCCGCCTGCTGTTCCGCGCCGACGGCGCCTTCGCCGACCGTCTCGCCGCCTGTCGGGCGCAGTTCGCGGGCGACGCGCTGGTCGACGAGGTGCTGGCGTTCATCGACGCGGGCGGCAAACGTGGCCTGATCCGCACGGCGGTCGTGGCCGAGCCGGCGGACGACGATGCCGCCTGACGGCGGCCCGCTCGGCATCCTGGCCGGCGGCGGCCCGCTCCCCGGCCGCGTCGCGGCGGCGGCGCGCTCGGTCGGTCGCGAGGTGTTCGTGGTGGCGCTCGAAGGCTATGCCGAGGCCAAGGTCGTCGCAGGCTTCCCGCACGCGGGGGTCAGGCTGGGAGCGGCCGGGCGCATCCTGTCGCTGCTGCGCCGGCATGGCTGCCGCGACCTGGTGCTGGTCGGCCCGGTGCGGCGCCCATCGATCCTCGATTTGCGTCCGGACGCCGAGGG
>CAXTVL010000322.1:0-3416 GCA_964247515.1 uncultured Acetobacteraceae bacterium
GGGCGGCTCGGACCCGGCCGAGACCGGCAGGCTGGCCTCGCCGCCGCAGAGCTCGATCACCATGCGGGTGGCGGCCTCGAGCGCGTCGGGCAGCAGCGCCGGGTCGATGCCGCGCTCGAACCGCTGGCGGGCGTCGGACGTGACCTGGTGCCGGCGGCCGCTCAGCGCGACGTGGACCGGGTCGAACAACGCGCACTCGACGAACACGCTGGTCGTGGCCTCGGTGCAGCCGGTCGCCTCGCCGCCCATGATCCCGGCCAGCGATTGCGCGCCGGCCGCGTCGGCGATGACGCAATCCTCGGGAGTCACCGTGTAGTCGCGCCCGTTCAACGCCCGGAAACTCTCGCCGGCGCCCGGCCGCATGGTCAGCGTGCCGCCCGTGACGCGGTCCGCGTCGAACACGTGCAGCGGGCGGCCGAGGTCGAAGGTGAACAGGTTCGTGACGTCGACCAGCGCGTTGATCGGCCGCAACCCGATGGCGCGCAGCCGGTCGGCCAGCCAGCGCGGGCTGGGTCCGTTGCGCAAGCCGCGCACCGTGCGGCCCAGCACCCAGGGGCACGCTTCCGGCATCTCGGTCGCCCAGGCGATCGGGCTGGCGAACGCCGCCGGCACTTCCGGCGCGGTCCACGGCCGCAACGTGCCGATCCCGGCGGCGGCCAGGTCGCGCGCGACACCGCGCACCGCCAGCGCGTCGCCCCGGTTGGGCGTCACCGAAATCTCGATCACCGGGTCGTCGAGGCCGGCATAGGCGGCGTAGCTGGCGCCCACCGGCGCGTCCCCGGGCAGGTCGACGATGCCGTCGTGGTCCTCGCCCAAGCCCATCTCGCGCAGGCTCAACAGCATCCCGGCGCTCTCGACGCCGCGGATTTCGCCGACCTTGAGCGTGGCGCCGGTGCCGGGGATGAACGCGCCGGGCGCGGCGAACACCGCCTTCATGCCGGTGCGGGCGTTCGGGGCGCCGCACACCACGGAGACGATGCCGTCGCCGGTGTCGACCCGGCAGGCGCGCAGCCGGTCGGCGTTGGGGTGTTGCACCGCCTCGACCACGTGCGCGACGCGGAACGCCGCCAAGGCGGCACCCCGGTCCTCGACGGCCTCCAGCTCCAGCCCGATGTTGGTCAGCGTCTCGGTGATGGTCGCGAGGTCGGCGTCGGTGTCCAAATGCGCGCGCAGCCAGGAGAGCGGGAACTTCACCTCACACTCCCTCGTGCAGCGCCGCCGTGGCCAGCGGCGAGCCGCCGTAATGGCGCAGCCAGCGGATGTCGCTCTCGTAGAACGGGCGCAAATCGGGGATGCCGTGCTTGAGCATGGTGACGCGCTCGATGCCCATGCCGAAGGCGAAGCCCTGCCATTCGCGCGGGTCGAGGCCGCAATTGGCCAGCACCTTCGGATGCACCATGCCGCTGCCGAGGATTTCCAGCCAGTCGCCGCCGCGGCCCAGCTCGCC
Organism: uncultured Acetobacteraceae bacterium; assembly: GCA_964247515.1. Classification (GTDB taxonomy): domain Bacteria; phylum Pseudomonadota; class Alphaproteobacteria; order Acetobacterales; family Acetobacteraceae; genus CAVRQM01. The sequence continues at coordinate 1,448 of CAXTVL010000322.1, forward strand.
GGTGCGGCGATTCCAGCCGATGTCGACCTCCATCGACGGCTCGGTGAACGGAAAATACGACGAGCGGAACCGCACCGGCAGCGACGCCAGGCCGAAGAAGGCGCGCAGGAAGTCGATCAGGCAGCCCTTTAGGTGGCCGAGCGTGATGTCGCGGTCGATCGCCAGCCCCTCGACCTGGTGGAACATCGGGCTGTGCGTGGCGTCGTGGTCGGCGCGGTAGGTGCGGCCGGGGGCGATCACCCGCAGCGGCGGCGGGTTGGCCAGCATGGAGATGATCTGCACGTCGGACGTCTGCGTGCGCAGCAGCAGCGGCCGGCCGTCGCGGGTGCCGGGCAGGTAGAACGTGTCGTGGTCGGCGCGCGCCGGGTGGTGCGCGGGGATGTTGAGCGCCCCGAAGTTGAACCAGTCGGTCTCGATGTCGAACCCCTCGCCCACCGCGAACCCCATCGCGCCGAAGATCGCGTGCATCTCCTCGATGGTGCGGCTGATCGGGTGGATCAGGCCGGACAGGCGCTGCGACGGCGGCAGGGTGACGTCGATGCGCTCGGACGCCAGGCGCGCCTGCATCGCGGCTGTGTCAAGTTCGGCGCGGCGGGCCTCGATCGCGGCGCTCAGCGCGTCGCGCAGCCGGTTCAGCGCCGCCCCGCGCTCGCGCCGCTCGTCGGGCGGCAGCCGGCCGAGTTCCTTGAGCAAGGCGGTCAGGCTGCCGGACTTGCCCAGCACGCCGACCCGCACGGCGTCCCAGGCGCGCAGGTCGCTGGCTTCCAACAACGCCCGGTCGGTGTCGTGCCTCAGCGTGTCGAGTGCGTCGCTCATGTGTCCCGTCGTGAAAAAGGGCTGCCCGGTGCGGACAGCCCTCGCTTCAGTGCCCGCGCGGTGTCGGCGATCAGGCGGGGATGTGCGCCTGCACCGTCTTCACGATCTCCGCAAAGCTCGCCGGGTCGTCATAGGCGATGGCGGCCAGCACCTTGCGGTCCATCTCGATCCCCGAGGCGTGCAGTCCGGCGATGAAGCGGCTGTAGGTCAGGCCGTGCTCGCGCACCGCGGCATTGATGCGGGTGATCCACAGGCTGCGGAAGTCGCGCTTGCGCACCTTGCGGTCGCGGTAGGCGTATTGCAGCGACTTCTCCAGCCGCTCCAGCGCGATGCGGTAGTTGGTCGAGCTGCGGCCGACGAAGCCCTTGCTGGCGTCGAGGACCTTCTTGTGCCGGGCGTGGGTGGTGACGCCCCGCTTCACACGTGCCATGGCGCTGCTCCTTACCCGAGACCGTACGGCGCCCACTGCTTGACGGTCAGCCCGTCGGCGTGGGTCAGCGTCTGGCTGCCGCGGTTCTGCCGCTTCATCTTCTGCGGCCGGTTGATGAGGCCGTGGCGCTTCATGCCCGGCCCTGCCAGCACCTTGCCGGTGCCGGTGATCTTGAAGCGCTTCTTGACGGAAGACTTCGTCTTCAGCTTGGGCATTTGCATCTCCTGACTGGGCGGCGCGACCCCGACCAGCCGGGGACACGCGCTGTCGCGGCCGGGCATGCCCCACAGGCCCGGCGCGCAGACGAGGCCGGCCTATAGCGGGATGGCGGGGATGGCGCAACATTGCCGTCCGTTGTGGTGTTCGACGCGGATCGGCGCTCAATGGGGCTTGTCAAAAACGCCGCATCATGTGGGCTCATACCGATGACGACACCGACCGAGGCGATGCGCGCCGCCATCGCCGCCGACCACGCCTACGACGACCCGGCGCTGTGGATCAGCCGGGTGCCCGACCGGGCGCTGCTGGAGCGTGCCGAGGAGCTGGAGCGCCAAGGCCCGCGCGGCCGGCCGCTCTGGGGCGCGCCGGTCGCGGTCAAGGACAACATCGACGTGGCCGGCCTGCCGACCACGGCCGGCTGCCCGGACTACGCCTACCGGCCCGCCGCCGACGCCGCCTGCGTGCGCCTGCTGCGCGAGGCCGGTGCCGTGGTCATGGGCAAGA
>CAXTVL010000322.1:3426-3731 GCA_964247515.1 uncultured Acetobacteraceae bacterium
GTTCGATGCGACGCGGGTGCCGGGCGGCTCGTCGTCAGGCTCGGCGGTCGCCGTGGCGGCGGGCATCGTGAAGCTGGCGCTGGGCACCGACACCGCCGGCTCGGGCCGGGTGCCGGCGATGTTCGGCAACATCGTGGGAATGAAGCCCACCATCGGCAGCGTCTCGGCCAGCGGCGTGGTCCCGGCGTGCCGCTCGGTCGACACGGTGTCGGTGTTCGCGGGCAGCGTGGACGCGGCGCTGGCGGCGCTGCGGGTGATCGCGGCGCCCGACGATCTCGACCCATACTCCCGTGCCGCGCCGTTCG
>CAXTVL010000323.1:0-3721 GCA_964247515.1 uncultured Acetobacteraceae bacterium
AGCGCGTTCGCGGTGCAGGACGGCGCCCGCCAGGCCGACCGGCTGCTGGCGCGGCACGCCGCCGACGGCAAGCCGTTGCCCGAGACCGTCGCCATGGTGCTCTGGGGCACCGACAACCTCAAGAGCGAGGGCGGCCCGATCGCGCAGGCGCTGTGGCTGATGGGCGCCGCCCCGCGCCGCGACAGCTACGGCCGGCTCGCCGGCGCGCAACTGGTGCCGCTGGCCGAACTCGGCCGGCCGCGCGTCGACGTGGTGTTCACGCTGTCCGGCATCTTCCGCGACCTGTTGCCGTTGCAGACCAAGCTGCTCGCCGAGGCGGCGCTGCTGGCCGCCACCGCCGACGAGCCGCCCGCGCTGAACTTCGTGCGCAAGCACGCGCTGGCGTTCCAGGCCGAGCACGGCGGCAGCATGGACGAGGCGGCGCTGCGGGTGTTCGGCAACGCCGACGGCGCCTACGGCGCCAACGTCAACGGCCTGGTGGGCGAGGGCGCCTGGAGCGACGAGGACGAACTCGCCGAGGCGTTCGTGCGGCGCAAGGGTTTCGCCTACGGCGTCACCGGCCGGCCGCAGCGCCACGACAAGGTGCTGGCGCAGGTGCTGGCGAGCGTCGACATCACCTACCAGAACCTCGACTCGATCGAGGTCGGCGTCACCACGGTCGACCACTATTTCGACACGCTGGGCGGGGTGTCGCGCGCGGTGCGCCGGGCGCGCGGCGGCGTCGCGTCCTCGGTCTACATCGGCGACCAGACCCGCGGCGACGGCGCGGTGCGCACGCTGTCCGAGCAGGTGGCGCTGGAGACGCGGACGCGGACGCTCAACCCGAAATGGTACGAGGCGCTGCTCAAGCACGGCTTCGAGGGCGTGCGCGAGATCGAGGCGCACGTCACCAACACGCTCGGCTGGTCGGCCACCACCGGCGAGGTGTCGCCCTGGGTCTACCAGCAGCTCGCCAGCACCTACGTGCTCGACGAGGAGATGCGCGAGCGCCTGGCGCAACTGAACCCGACCGCCTCGGCCAAGATCGCCAACCGGCTGATCGAGGCGCACGACCGCAGCTACTGGTCGCCGGACGAAGCGACACTCGAAGCCCTCCGCCACGCCGGCGAGGAGCTCGAGGACCGCCTCGAAGGCATCGCAATGGGAATCGCCGCATGAACACCGCCACCATGGTCCGCCGGGTGCCCTCGCTGCGCGGCGACGGCGAGGGCAGCGTGCAGGTCAAGCTCGAAGGCACCGTCAAGATCGGCACCGCCAAGGTGTTCGCGGTCTACGGCAAGGGCGGCATCGGCAAGAGCACCACGTCGAGCAACCTCTCGGTCGCGTTCAGCAAGCTCGGCAAGCGCGTCCTTCAAATCGGCTGCGACCCGAAGCACGATTCCACCTTCACGCTGACCAAGCGGCTGGTGCCCACGGTGATCGACATCCTGGAGAGCGTGAACTTCCACGGCGAGGAATTGCGCCCGGACGATTTCGTCTACCCCGGCTACAACGGCGTCATGTGCGTCGAGGCCGGCGGCCCGCCCGCCGGCACCGGCTGCGGCGGCTACGTCGTGGGCCAGACGGTGAAGCTGCTCAAGGAGCATCATCTTCTTGAGGACACAGATGTCGTCATCTTCGACGTGCTGGGCGACGTGGTGTGCGGCGGCTTCGCCGCACCGTTGCAGCACGCCGACCGGGCGCTGATCGTCACCGCCAACGATTTCGACTCGATCTTCGCCATGAACCGCATCGTCGCCGCGATCCAGGCCAAGTCGCGCAACTACGACGTGCGGCTCGGCGGCGTGATCGCCAACCGCAGCGCCGGCACCGACCAGATCGACCGCTACAACGACGCCACCGGGTTGAGCACGCTGGCCCGCTTCCCCGACCTCGACGCGATCCGCCGCAGCCGGCTGAAGAAGGCGACGCTGTTCGAGATGGACAGCTCGCCCGAGCTCGATGCGGTGCGCGCCGAGTACATGCACCTGGCCGAGATGCTGTGGGCCGGCACCGAGCCGCTGATGGGCAGCCCGATGCGCGACCGCGACATCTTCGACCTGCTGGGGTTCGACTGATGGAAGCCGGCTCCTACGTCCGCCGCCGCGGCGAGATCGAGACCTATTTCGACCGCACCGCCGCCGAGACCTGGGCGCGGCTCACTTCGGACGCGCCGGTCAGCGGCATCCGCGCAACTGTGCGCGCCGGGCGCGACCGGATGCGGGCGTTGCTGCTGGAGTGGCTGCCGGAGGATTTGCGCGGCCGCACCCTGCTCGATGCCGGCTGCGGCACCGGGGCGCTGGCGGTCGCGGCGGCGCGGCGTGGGGCGACCGTCACCGGGATCGACCTGTCGCCCAACCTGATCGCGGTGGCGCGCGAGCGACTGCCGCGCGATCTGGGCCGTGGCTCGGTCAGCCTGCACGCCGGGGACATGCTGGACCCGTCTCTGGGCCGGTTCGATTTCGTGGTCGGCATGGACTCGCTGATCCACTACCGCTTGCCGGACGCCCTGCGCGCGGTCGGCAGCCTGGCCGAGCGCTGCCACGAGAAGGTCATGTTCACCTTCGCCCCCGGCACGCCCGCCCTGATGGCGATGCGCGCGGTGGGAAGGCTGTTCCCCCGCCGCGACCGGGCGCCGGCGATCGAGCCGGTGCCGCCGCGCGCCATGCTGGTCGAGGTCGGCCGCAGCGCCGGCCTCACCGGCTGGCACCTGGCGCGCACCGAGCGCGTGTCGAGCGGCTTCTACAAGTCGCAGGCACTCGAACTGGTGCGCCGATGAGCACGCTGGGCGTGCGCTGGGCGGGGCAGTGGCGCCGGGTCGGCACCCGCTTCCTGCCGTTCGCCGATTTGGCGACCACGGCGCTGCCGCTCACCCGGCTGCTGCGGCTGGCGCTGTTCCAGGTCAGCGTCGGCATGGCAGCGGTGCTGCTGATCGGCACGCTGAACCGGGTGATGATCGTGGAACTGGGCGTGCCGGCCTGGCTGGTGGCGCTGATGGTATCGCTACCATTGGTCTCGGCGCCGTTCCGCGCCGTGGTCGGCTTCCGCTCCGACACCCACCGTTCGGCGCTGGGCTGGCGGCGGGTTCCATACCTTTGGATGGGCACGCTGCTGCAGTTCGGCGGCCTGGCGATCATGCCGTTCGCGCTGCTGGTGCTGTCCGGCGACACGCACGGCCCGCTGGTGTTCGGCCAGGTCGGCGCGGCGCTGGCGTTCCTGCTGGTGGGTGCCGGGATGCACACCGTGCAGACGGTGGGCCTGGCGCTGGCCACCGACCTGGCACCGCCCGAGGCGCAGCCGCGCGTGGTGGCGTTGCTGTGCGTGATGCTGCTGCTGGGCATGGTCGGCAGCGCCGTGCTGTTCGGCCTGCTGCTCGCGGACTTCTCCGAACTCAGGCTGATCCAGGTGGTGCAGGGCTCGGCCCTGGTCACGGTGCTGCTGAACGGTGTGGCGTTGTGGAAGCAGGAGGGCCGCCAGGCGGCGCGGCCAGCCACGACGCAGAGCTTCGGCGAGTCCTGGCGCCGGTTCACCTCGGGCGAGCAGGCCAAGCGCCGCCTGGTCGCGGTCGGCCTCGGCACGGTGGGCTTCAGCATGCAAGACGTGCTGCTGGAGCCGTATGGCGGCCAGGTGCTGCACCTCGCGGTCGGCACCACGACGGCGCTCACGGCACTCCTGGCGGCCGGCGGCTTGAGCGGGCTGGCGGCGGCGGCGGTGTGGCTCGGCCGCGGCGGCGACCCGCACC
>CAXTVL010000324.1:0-3715 GCA_964247515.1 uncultured Acetobacteraceae bacterium
CCCCACCGACAACCACACGCCGCGCACCGCGTCGACCCCGCCGAAGCGGACGCCGAGACCCTCGACCCGCAGCAGCACCTCGCTCACCCGGACCCGTTCATGACGAGCGGGCCGGGTCGAGCCGGTCGCGCAGCCAGTCGCCGAGCAGGTTGGCGCCCAGGACTGTGAGCGCGATGGCGAGGCCGGGGAAGAAGGCGATCCACCAGGCGGTTTGCAGGGTCTCGCGCCCCTCGTTCAGCATCGCCCCCCAGGACGGCACGCTGGGGTCGATGCCGACGCCCAGGAAGCTCAGCGCGGCTTGGGTCAGGATCGCCTGCGCGGTGGAGAAGCTCGCCACCACGACGATCGGGGGCATGGTGTTGGGCAGGATGGTGCGCCACAGCGTCCGCCCGGTGGGGACACCCACCGAGCGCGCCGCCAGCACGTAGTCGCGCGCCCGGATCGACAGCACCTGCCCGCGCACGACGCGCGCGTAGTTGACCCAGGTCGCCAGCGCCAGCACCACCACCACCGCGGCGAAACCGCCGCCCACCGTGCCGAGCAGGAAGATCGCCAGCAGCGTGAACGGGAACGCCAGCTGCACGTTGATCAGCCAGGAGATCGCGGCGTCGGCCCAGCCGCCGAAATACCCGGCCAGCAGGCCCAGCAGGCTGCCCAGCACCATGCCGAGCAGCGCCGCCGCGGCGCCCACGCTGAGCGAGATGCGGCTGCCCCAGATCACCCGGCTCAGCACGTCGCGGCCCACATTGTCGGTGCCGAGCAGGTGGCGTGGCCGCCCGCCGTCCAGCCAGGCGGGCGGCGCCAGCCGGGCCCGCAGGTCGAGCTGCGAGGGCCGTGCCGGTGCCACCCACGGAGCCGCGACCGCCACCGTCACCGCGAGCGCGATCAGCAGCGCCCCGAGTGCCCCCAGCCACGGCGGGCGCCTCATCGCAGCCTCACGCGCGGGTCGATCCGGGTGTACAGCCAGTCAACCACCAGGTTGATGCTGACGAAGCACACGGCCACGACCAGCACCGCGCCCTGCAGCAGCGGGAAGTCGCGCTGCGCCACCGCGGTCACGGCCAAGCGGCCCAGCCCCGGCCAGGCGAAGATCGCCTCGACCACCACGGCGCTCGAGATCAGGTCGCCCAGCTCGAGGCCGGCCATGGTGACGAGCGGGATCAGCGCGTTGCGCAGCGCGTGGACCCAGAGCACGCGGCGCCACGTCAGCCCGCGGGCGCGCGCGGCGCGGATGTGGTCGGCCGCCAGCGCCTCGACCATGCTGGAGCGCAGCAGCCGCGCCAGCCGGGCGGCGCTCTGCAGGCTGAGCGTCACCGCCGGCAGCACGACGGAGGCGGCGCCCTCGGACCCGGAGACCGGCAGCAGGCGGAGCCGCACCGCGAACACCACGATCAGCATCAGCCCGAGCCAGAACGGCGGCACCGCGAGGCCGACCATGCTGAAGCCCGTCACCGCGAGGTCGACGCCGCCGCCGCGATGCAGCGCCGCCGCCATGCCGAGCCCCACGCCCAGCAGCAGCGCGATGGCGAACGCCGCCAGCGCCAGCTCGAACGTGGCGCCGAGCCGGCCCGCCACGAGGCTCGACACGGGCTGCCGATAGACGAACGAGGTGCCGAAATCGCCTTGCACGGCATGGAGCAGGAACAGGCCGTACTGCACCGGCAGCGGCCGGTCGAGGCCCAGATGCGTCCGCAACTGGGCCCGCGCCGCCTCGGTCGCGTTGGCCGGGACCAGCAGTGTCACCGGGTCGCCGGTGGTCTGCGCCACCATGAACGTGGCCAGGCTGACGCCGAGCAAGACCAGGAACGCGGACAGCAGACGCCGCGACAGGAAACCGGAAATGCGCGCTCAGCCGGCGAGCTTCGCCCGGTAGATCTCGACATAGTCGTCGGGCCTGACCTGATAGTCGAGCCGATCGCTCAAGCCGTAGATCGCGGGCAGATACCACAGGTAGATCCACGGGCATTGGTCCCAGATGAAGTCCTCCGCTTCCCGCAAGATCGGCTGGCGCTTGGCCGCGTCGAGCGTCACCGCGGCGGTCTTCACCAGCCGATCGTATTCGGGGTTGTTGTAGCCGTTGGAATTGTCCACCGCGTCGCTGGTCAGGATCACCAGTTCGACCGACGGGTTTATCAGCGACGCCCAGCCGTAATAGTAGATGCCGGTGAACGCCTTCTGCTTCAGCATCTCCTCGAACCGTCCGGTCTCGTAGGCTTCGAGCTTGGGCTTCAGCCCGACCGCTTCGAGGTACGCGGCGACCGACTCCGAGACCTCCTGCGCGCCGGGGTAGCGCCCATACGCCACCTGCAGCGCGAAGCCTTCGTGGCCGGCCTGCTTGAGCAGCGCCTTCGCACGGTCGGGGTCGTAGGCGAACGGCTTGAGCGACGGGTCGTTGTTGGGCGGGTTGACCAGCGAGGCCAGGCGCTTGGTCATGCCGCCCTGCAACGTGTCGATCATGGTCTGCACGTCGGTCGCGTGGTTGAGCGCCTGGCGCACCCGCTGGTCGCGCAGCGGCGCGATGCCGGTGAACGAGATGCCCATGTGCATCTTGCGCAGCCCGTTGACCGCGACGACCCGCGAGTTGGCCGATTTGGCGCCGGCGGCGCTGTCCGGCGTGAGGCCGACCGCGACATCGACGCCGCCGGCCTTGAGCTCGTTGACGCGCGACGACAGCTCCGGGACGTCGCGGAACACCACGTCCTTGATCGGCGGCGCCCCGCCCCAGTACGCCGGGTTGGCCGTCAGCACGACCCGGTCGCCCTGCTTCCACGACACGAACCTGTACGGCCCCGAGCCGACCGGGCTGGCCGACACCACTTCCGGCGCCGTCTCGCGCAGGTATTTCGGCGCGCCGATGAAGGCTTCCTCCAGCCAGTAGAGCATGTTGATGGTGGGCGCCGTGGTCACGAGGTCGACCGTCATCGCATCGACCGCGACCACGCGGGCGAGGTTGACGCCCGGCCATAGCTGGCTCTCGGCGCTGTACGGCGAGACGTTCATCCGGTTGAAGTTGAACACCACGGCCTCGGCGTCGAACGCCTCGCCGTTGTGGAACCGGACGCCGGGGCGCAGCTTGAAGCGCCAGCGCAGCGCCTCGGGCTGCTCCCAGCTCAGCGCCAGCCGCGGCTCGTGCGCCCCGTCGGCGCGGCGGCGCACCAGGCTGTCGAACACCGACCACACCACCGAGCCGATCGGGTGGTTGTTGCGGATGAGGTGCGGGTCGAGCGTCGAGACGTCCTCCTCGGAGGCGATCACCACCGGCTTGGCGTCGGCCGCGAAGCCGGCCCCCGCCGATGCCGACAGGGCGGCCAGCGCGATGGCGGCCGGGCCGAGCTGGCGACGGCCGAGAGGGCGACGGTGCGGCGCAACTGACGCCATGCTGGCGATCCCTGGTCTGCTGGTGGCGAACGCTGGCGCGGTTTCGCGGGGCGCGCAATGGCAATTCTCTCGAACTGGACTGATGGGTTTTTAAGCCGATGCCTGACGATTGGGCAGGCGGATCGGGATGCGTCGCCGGTCCCCGGCTCGCGGCGCTGACACGCCGAAAAAACCTCTTGTCACCGCGACGCGCAGTCTCCAGCGTCTGCCGCGATTTGGAGCAGGCCGATGCCGCGACACCCCGCCCACCCGAAGCGTCTCCCGGCATAGGCCCGGCGATGCCGCCCAGCCCACCCACGCCGCTCCTGGCGCCACACTCGCCGCTCGCCCCCGAGGC
>CAXTVL010000325.1:0-3712 GCA_964247515.1 uncultured Acetobacteraceae bacterium
GGCCTGGCGCTCGCGCAGGCGGGGCGAGGTCTCGATCAGGTGCAGCCGCAAGGCGGCGCGGAACGCCGGGACGCGCGCGGCGGCGCGCAGCGCGTCGGCCATCAGCGTGCCGCGGCCCGGCCCGGCCTCGGCCAGGATCACCGGGTCGGGTGCCCCCATCGCCTGCCACGTCACCGCGGCCCACAGCCCCAGCAGCTCGCCGAACACCTGGCTGATCTCGGGTGCGGTGGTGAAGTCGGCGAACGGGTCGCGCGTCGCGTAATAGGCGGCGTTGGCGCGGGCCATGAAGCGGTCGAGGCGTTCCACGGCGCTACGCCGGCACCGCCAGCCGCACCCGCGCCCGGCGCATCAGCAGCAGGCCGGCCGCCAGCATCGGCAAGGACAGGAGCTGGCCCATGCTGAGCCCGCCCCACAGGAAGCCCAGGAAGGCGTCCGGTTCGCGGAAATGCTCGCCCACGACGCGGCAGACGGCGTAGCCGGCCAGGAACGCCCCGGTCAGCCAGCCGAAGCGGGCGCGCAGCGATTCCTGTCGCGCCAGCAGGATCATCACCGTGAACAGCAGCGCCCCTTCCAGCAGCGCCTGGTAGAGCTGGCTCGGGTGGCGCGGAAGCTGGAGCGGATCGGTGGGGAAGACCATCCGCCACGGCAGCCAGTCGGGCGCCACGCGGCCCCACAGCTCGCCGTTGATGAAGTTGGCGCAGCGGCCGAGGCCGAGGCCGATCGGGGCGGCCACCGCGATGCGGTCGGCGAAGCCCAGGATCGGGATGCGCTGCTGCCGGCAATAGGCGACGATCGCCACCGCGACCCCCAGCATCCCGCCGTGGAACGACATGCCGCCGCCCCAGACCGCCACGATCTGCAGCGGGTGCGCCAGGAAGCGTCCGGGCTGGTAGAACAGCACGTAGCCGAGCCGCCCGCCCAGCACCACGCCCAGCGTCGCCCAGGTCAGGAAATCGTCCACTTGCGGCAGGCTGGCGATCGGCGGCGTCCGCAACGCCAGCCGCCGCACCAGCCGCCAGCCCAGCACCAGGCTGGTGATGTAGGCCAGCGCGTACCAGCGGATCGCCAGCGGCCCGAGGCGCACCAGCACCGGGTCGAAATCGGGGAACCGCAACGGCTGCGACATCAGTGATAGGGGTCCGTCTGGCGCAGGTAGTCGCGCACGTAGCGGTCGATGCCGGCCTCCAGCGGGGTGAACTGCCCGGCGTAGCCGGCCGCGCGCAGCCGCGCCATCGGCGCCTGGGTGAACGACTGGTATTGTCCGCGCAGGCGCTCCGGCATGTCGACGAACTCGATCTCGGGCGGCGCCCCGGCGGCGGCGCAGACCGCCTGCGCCAGGTCGAGGTAGCTGCGGGCGGTGCCGGTGCCGAGGTTGAACAGCCCGCTCACCCCGGGCGTGTCGAGCAGCCAGAGCAGCACGTCGACCACGTCGCCCACCCAGACGAAGTCGCGCGCCTGGTGCCCCGACGGCACTGCGGGGTCGAGCGAGCGGAACAGCGTCGGCCGCCGCCCGGCCGCCAGTTCGTCGTGCTTGACCTTCACCACCGAGACCATCTCGGCCTTGTGGTATTCGTTGGGTCCGTAGACGTTGAAGAACTTGAGCCCGACGCACTGCGCCGGCCGCGCGCCGGCGGACGCCACGTGGCGGTCGAAGGCGTGCTTGCTCCAGCCATACAGGTTGAGCGGGCGCAGGGCCGGCAACGCCGCCGGGTCGTCATCGAAGCCTTGGCCGCCGTCACCGTAGGTGGCGGCCGAGGAGGCGTAGACGAACCGCGCCCCTCGCCGCGCGCACCATTCGAACAGGCGTTGCGACAGGGCGACGTTGCTCGACCACACCAGGTCGCCGTCGTCGGCCATGGTGCTGCTGACCGCGCCCATGTGGAACACCATCGCAACCGGCGGCTCGGTCGCGAGGAAGCCGTCGAGCTGCTCCGGAGCCAGCAGCCGCGACGGCGGGTGGCGGCGCAGGTTGCGCCACTTGCCCGGGCTGCCCGCGCGCAGCCGGTCGACCACGACGGTCTCGTGGCCGCGCCCGACCAAGGAGCTGTGCAGGTTCGAGCCGATGAAACCGGCGCCGCCCGTGACCAAGATCATGGCGGCACGCTATACCGGTCCGCGCTGCGCCGCGAAAGCAGCCCATCCCACAGGAGCCGACCATGGCCGAGCGCCCCCGCCTGTTCGACGACCTCGCCGGCATCGCCGGCGGCGCCATGTCCGCCCTCGCGGGCGTGCGCGACGAGGCCGAGGCGCTGGTGCGCGCCCGCCTCGACGAGGCGATCCGCAAGCTCGCCCTGGTGCGCCGCGAGTAATTGGAGGCGGCGCACGAGATGGCGGCCAACGCCCGCGCCGGCCAGGAGGCGGCCGACACGCGGCTCGCGGCGCTGGAGGCGCGGGTCGCGGCGCTGGAGGCGGCGGGCAGCACCGGGCCCACTTCCGCCGGACCCGGTATGATCGCCTGACACTTACGACAATTCGCTGATAACTCGGATCAACGTACCGGCGCGCCCTTGCGGCGCGCGACGGCTGGCCGGTAGGCTTGACAAGTCGGGCCGCGGCACAGGCCGCCGCTGCCGACACCCAGGGCCATGAGCCCGGGTTCCGGCCTTCCTCTGTTCACGGGAGACCCCGCATGTCCGCCCATATGACCATCCAGATCGAGCACGCCGCCAATCCGCTCGATGTCATGGAGCAGATCGCGTGCCAGAACGACTGGCACTGCGACCGGCGCAACGACGTCGAGATGGCGGTGCAGGCGCCGGGCAAGTGGTGCGACTACGGCCTGTATTTCAGCTGGTCGAGCGAGATCAGCGCCATGCACTTCACCTGCACCTTCGACCTCAAGGTGCCGGAGAAGGCGCGCGGCGCGCTGTACGAGCTGCTGGCGCTGGCCAACGAGAAGCTGTGGATCGGCCATTTCGGCATGGACAGCGACGACGGGATGCCGGTGTTCCGCCATTCGGTGCTGCTGCGCGGAGCTCCCGGTGCTTCGTCCGAGAGCCTCGAGGACATGGTCGACATCGCGATCACCGAGTGCGAGCGGTTCTACCCGGCGTTCCAGTTCGTGTTGTGGGGCGGCAAGAAGCCGGTGGACGCGCTGGCGGCGGCGATGCTGGAGTGCGTGGGCGAGGCGTGACCGACCCGATCCCGCCGGTCCTGCTGGTGGGGTTCGGGCGAATGGGCGCGGCCATGGCGGCCGGCTGGCGGGAGCGGGGCTTGGCCGCCTCGTTCGCCGTCGACCCGACACCGTCGGGCGCCGGCGTCGACGGGATCACGGTGCTGGACGAACCGGCGGCGCTGCCGGACGGGTTCGCGCCGCGAGCGGTGATCCTGGCGGTCAAGCCGCAAATGGCGGCGGCCGCGGTGCCGGCGTGCCGGCGGTTCGCGGGCCAGGCGGTGTTCGTCTCGATCATGGCCGGGTGCCGGGTATCTAGCCTGCGCGCCATGCTGGGCGACCAGGCGGCGATCGTGCGCGCCATGCCCAACACCCCGGCCGCGATCCGCCAGGGCATCACCGTGGCCCACGCCTCGCGCGGCGTCGACGCCGCGCAGCGCGAGCTGTGCGACGCGTTGCTGCGCGCGGTGGGCGAGGTTGCCTGGGTCGAGGACGAGGCGACGCTCGACCCGGTGACGGCGGTGTCCGGCGGCGGTCCGGCCTACGTCTTCCTGCTGGTCGAGCTGCTGGAGCGGGCGGCGGTCGAGCAGGGGATCGCGC
>CAXTVL010000326.1:0-3701 GCA_964247515.1 uncultured Acetobacteraceae bacterium
CACCCCGCGGCGGCCGCCGGGCGCGGGCGAGGGGCCGAGTGCCCGCGACGCCATCGGCCCGGCGTCGTCGAACAGGTCGGACAGCAGCACGCTCGGCCCCGACAGCTCGCTGGTGGTGCGCAGCGTCGCGGCGTGGCCGGCGCTCGCCAACAGGGCAGCCGCGACGGCGAGGGCAGGGAGGGCGCGGTTCATCGCAGTTGGGTCAGCGTCGAGAGCATCTGGTCGGTCGTGGTGATGACCTTGCTGTTCATCTCGTAGGCGCGCTGGGCGGTGATCAGGTTGGTGATCTCGCTCACCACGTTGACGTTCGAGGTCTCGATGAAGCCCTGCTGCACCGAGCCGAAGCCGGGCGAGGCCGGCGTGCCGGTCACGGCGTTGCCGGACGCCGCGGTCTGCAGGAACAAATTGCTGCCCTGCGCGTCGAGCCCGGTATCGTTGGGGAAGGTCGCCAATTGCAGCGTGCCCACGGTCTGCGGCGCGGTCTGGCCGTCGATCGAGACCTGCACCTGGCCCGCGGAGTTGATCGCGACGTTGGTGGCGTTGGGCGGGATGGTGATGCCGGGCTGCACCACGTAGCCGTCCGAGGTCACGATCTGCCCGCCGGGCGAGAGCGCGAAGGTGCCGTCGCGGGTGTAGGCGGTCTCGCCAGAGGGAAGTGCGACCTGGAAGAAGCCGTTGCCCTGGATCGCCATGTCGAGGCTGTTCGAGGTCTGCTGCAGGTTGCCCTGCTCGTCGATCCGGTAGATCGCCGCCGTCTTGACGCCCAGGCCCACCTGCGCGCCGGACGGCACGACCGAGCCGCTGTCGGACGAGTTGGAACCGACGCGGCGCAGGTTCTGGTACATCAGGTCCTGGAACTCGGCCCGCCGGCGCTTGAAGCCGGTCGTCGTCATGTTGGCGATGTTGTTGGAGATGACTTCGACGTTGGTCTGTTGCGCCTGCATTCCGGTGCCGGCGATGTCGAGTGCGCGCATGGGCCTAGCCTCCCTTCTGGACGATCTTGTCGATGGCGCTCTGCTGCCGGTCGCCCTCGGCCTGCACGAACTGGGTCACGAACTGGAACTCGCGCAGCGTGTCGGTCATGCGGTTCAGCTCGGTGATCGGCTGCACGTTGCTCTCCTCGACGGCACCCTGGGTGAGGCGGGGCGCCGCGACCGGCGCCGTGCCGTCGGCGGTGGCGTAGAGGCGGGCGCCCTCGGGCAGCAGGGTGGCCGGGTTGTTGGGTGTCACCAGGCCGATGGTGCCGATCTGGCCGTTCTCGCTGCTGAGCGTGCCGTCGCCGGCCACCGTCAGCACCGAATCGGTGGTCGCCACCTGCAGCGGCCGGCCGTTGCGGTCGAGCAGCGCGTCGCCCTCGGCATCGACCACGGTGCCCTTGTCGTCGAGGCTGAAATGCCCGGCGCGGGTCAGCTTGACGCCGGAGGCGGTCTGCACCTGGAACCACGCGCTGTCGTTGCCGATCGCGAGGTCGAGCGGGTTGCCGGTGTGGGTGTAGGCGCCGGCGTCGCGCACCTGGTAGGTGGCGCGGTCCTGGGTGTAGGCGAGGCTGCGCTCGGAGCCGGCCGGCTCCTTCTGCAGCCAGTCGCTGAACAGCACCCGCTGGGCGCGGTAGCCCGGGGTCGCGGCGTTGGCGATGTTGGTGGCGGTCACGTCGATCGCCCGGCTCTGCGCGGTCAGCCGTGACAGCGCGATGGTGGTGGTGTTGTCCAAGCCAGGCCTCCTCGAGTGCGGCGAACCGTGAAGCGCAAGCGGCGTGCCAGGGAGAACCGGGCGCAATCCCCGGCCTGACGCTGCCAGCCCGGCAGGTTTTGCCGCACCAAGCGTGCCATCCCCGGCAGTTTCGGCCGGGACGTGACGGTTGTAGGCCCGCAGTCTAAAGGCTTGGTTAACTTTGGCCGCCCATGGTGCGCGCATGAGCAAGGCCAAAGCCAAACCCGCGGTGCCGGCCGCCGCCGACGCGGCACCCGCCAAGAAGGGCAAGGGAAAGCTGGTGCTGCTGGCCGTGCCGCTGCTGCTGGCGGCGGCGGGTGGCGGATTGTGGTTCAGCGGGCTGTTGCCGCATTGGCTGGGGATGGGCGCCAAGCCGGTCGTGGTCGCCAACGCCGGGCCGCCGGCGCCGAAGCCGCCGGTGTTCGTCGACATGCCCGAGCTGGTCGCCAACCTCAACGCCGGCCGCCGCGCCGCCTTCATCAAGCTGCACGTCCACCTCGAACTGGCGCGCCCCGAGGACCAGGCGCCGGTGCAGGCGGCGATGCCGCGACTGCAGGATTTGTTCCAGACCTATTTGCGCGAGATGCAGCCGGACGAGCTGCGCGGCTCGGCCGGCACCTGGCGGCTGCGCGAGGAGCTGATCGCGCGCGCCAACGTGGCGCTCGACCCGGCGCGCGTCACCGGCGTGCTGTTCACCGACATGCTGGTGCAATGAGCGGAATGGGAGCGGACGACCCGGACGCCGGCGCCTGGGAGGCGGAGGACTCGCCGCCCCCGGAGCCGCCCGCCCGCGTGCTGGAGCAGGCCGAGATCGACAGCCTGCTAGGGGGGGCGGCGCCCGACCGCGGCGGGATGCAGCAGATCATCAGCGCCGGGCTGATTAGCTACGAACGCCTGCCGATGCTGGAGATCGTGTTCGACCGGCTGCTGCGAATCCTGTCGACCAGCCTCCGCCACTTCACCTCCGACAACGTCGAGCTCGCCATCGACAACATCGTGAGCCTGCGCTTCGGCGACTACCTCAACAGCATCCCGATGCCGGCGATGCTGGCGGTGTTCCGCGCCGAGGAGTGGGACAATTACGGGCTGATGGTGATCGACAGCGCGATGATCTACTCGATCGTCGACGTGCTGCTGGGCGGCAGGCGGGGCACCGCCGCGATGCGCATCGAGGGCCGGCCGTTCACCACCATCGAGCGCAGCCTGGTCGAGCGGCTGATCCGCGTCGTGCTGGCCGCCCAGTCGACCAGCATCCAGCCGCTGTGCGCGGTGCACATACAGTTAGAGCCGCTCGAGGTGAACCCGCCCTTCGCCGCCATCAGCCGGCTGTCCAACGCCGCGGTGCGCGCCCGCCTGCGCGTCGACATGGAGGACCGCGGTGGCCAGATCGAGCTGCTGCTGCCGTACGCGACGCTGGAGCCGGTGCGCGAGCTGCTGTTGCAGCAGTTCATGGGCGAGCGCATGGGCCGCGACTCCATCTGGGAGACGCATCTCAGCGAGGAGCTGCGCAACACCAGCATCGACCTCGACGTGGTGCTCGACGAGCAGGTGATGCTGCTGTCGGACGTGATGTCGCTGCGGCCGGGCAGCCGGATCGTATTGTCGTGCCTGCGCAACGGCTCGGTGCAGTTGCGCTGCGGCGGCACCACGCTGTTCGAGGGCAAGGTCGGGCGGCGCAAGTCGCGCATGGCGGTGCGCATCGACCGCGACCTCGCGGTGCTGCCGTCGCTGGGGGGGAGCTGAACGATGCTCGGCGGGGCGCAATGGCTGCTCGACTGCGCGGTGCTGCTGCTGCTGGCGGCGACGTTGTTCCAGGCGCTGCGGCTGCTGCGGGCGCTGGCGGCGCTGCGCCGCGACCGCCCGGCGATGGAGGCGATGCTGGCCAGTTTCACCGCCGGCACGCAGCAGGCCGAGCAGGGCATCGAGCGGCTGCGCGTCGCCGCCGAGGGCGCCGGGCGGGGCCTCGCGCGCCAGCAGGACGCGGCGCAGGC
>CAXTVL010000327.1:0-2492 GCA_964247515.1 uncultured Acetobacteraceae bacterium
GTTCCATCGCAGCCGCGCCCTCGCCGGTGGCGAGCTTGCGTTGCAGCTCGGCCAACTGGCGCTCCAGCCGGCGGCGGTCCTCGACCATGGCGCCCAGGCGCTGGGGCAACTCGGCGGGGCTGACCTTCAACGCCGCCGCCGACTCCGCCAGCAGCCGGTCCTGCGCGGCCAGCAGCGCCATTGCGGTGGCGCCCGTCACCGCCTCGACGCGGCGCACGCCGGAGCCGACCGCGCCCTCGCCCACGATGCGGAACAGGCCGATGTCGCCGGTGCGCGCGACATGGGTGCCGCCGCACAGCTCGATCGAGTAGGCCGGACGCTCGCCCTCGCCGTCGCCCATCGCGACCACGCGCACCTCCTCGCCGTATTTCTCGCCGAACAGTGCCATGGCACCCTCGGCCACGGCGGCGTCGGGCGTCATCAGCCTTGTCGTGACCGGGCTGTTCTCGCGCACACGGGCGTTGACCTCGGCCTCGACCCAGGCGAGGTCGTCGCGCCCGATCGGGCTCGGCTGCGACACGTCGAAGCGCAGCCGGTCGGGGGCGTTCAGGCTGCCTTTCTGCGTCACGTGGCTGCCCAGCCTGCGGCGCAGCGCCTCGTGCAACAGGTGCGTGGCGCTGTGATGGGCGCGGATCGCGCCGCGCCGCGCATGGTCGACCTCGGCCAGCACGGGGCCGCCGACCATCGCCTCTCCCGCCTCGACGCGCCCCACATGGACGAACACGTCGCCGGCACGCTTCTGGGTGTCGGTCACGACGAAACGCAGGCCGGGGGCGGTGATGACCCCGGTGTCGCCGACCTGGCCGCCGCTCTCCGCATAGAACGGCGTCTGGTTCAGCAGCAGGCCGACCTCGCCGCCCGGCCCCGCCCGCTCGACCGAGGCGCCGTCCACCACCAGGCCGGTGATCGTGGCCTCGGCCCGCTCGGTGGCATGGCCGAGGAACTCGGTGGCGCCGACCCGCTCGCGCAGCTCGAACCACACCCGCCCGGTGGCGGCCTCGCCGGTGCCCGACCAGGCGGCGCGGGCGCGGCGGCGCTGCTCCGCCATCGCCGCCTCGAAGCCCGCGAGGTCGACCGCCCGGCCCTGCTCGCGCAGCGCGTCCTGCGTCAGGTCGAGCGGGAAGCCGTAGGTGTCGTACAGCCGGAACGCCACGTCGCCGGGCAGCGCGCCGCCCTCCGGTAGACGCTCGGCGGCATCGGCCAGCAAGTGCAGGCCGCGCTCCAGCATGACCTTGAACCGCTCCTCCTCCAGCCGCAGCGTACCCTCGACCAGCGCCTGCGCGCGGCCCAGCTCGGGATAGGCCGCGCCCATCTGGCGCACCAGCGCCGGCACCAGCCGCCACATCACCGGCTCGGTGGCGCCCATCAAATGCGCGTGGCGCATGGCGCGGCGCATGATCCGGCGCAGCACGTAGCCGCGCCCCTCGTTGCCCGGCAGGACGCCGTCGGCGATCAGGAAGGCGGTGCTGCGCAGGTGGTCGGCGATGACCCGGTGACTGGTGCGGAACGGCCCGTCCGGATCCTGCCCGGTGGCCTCGGCGCTGGCCAGGATTAATGCCCGGAAGGTGTCGGTATCGTAGTTGTCGTGCTTGCCCTGCAGGATGGCGGCGAACCGCTCCAAGCCGAGTCCGGTGTCGATCGAGGGGCGCGGCAGCGGCTCGCGGGTGCCGGGCGGCCCCTCCTCGTACTGCATGAACACCAGGTTCCAGATTTCCGTGAAGCGGTCGCCGTCCTCGTCGGCGCTGCCGGGCGGCCCGCCGGGGATGCCGGCGCCGTGGTCGTAGAAGATCTCCGAGCACGGGCCACACGGCCCGGTGTCGCCCATGCGCCAGAAATTGTCCGCCGACGCGATGCGGATGATCCGCCGGTCGGACAGCCCGGCGATGCGCCGCCACAGCGCCGCCGCGTCCTCGTCGTCGGCGTAGACCGTGACCAGCAGCTTGTCGGCGGGCAGCGCGAAGTCTCGGGTCAGCAGCGTCCAAGCGTGCTCGATCGCCTGTTCCTTGAAGTA
Source organism: uncultured Acetobacteraceae bacterium (assembly GCA_964247515.1). GTDB lineage: Bacteria > Pseudomonadota > Alphaproteobacteria > Acetobacterales > Acetobacteraceae > CAVRQM01. Next base: position 2,012 of record CAXTVL010000327.1, read on the forward strand.
GTCGCCGAAGCTGAAATTGCCCAGCATCTCGAAGAAGGTGTGGTGGCGCGCGGTGTAGCCGACGTTGTCGAGGTCGTTGTGCTTGCCCCCGGCACGGACGCATTTCTGCGCCGTCGCGGCGCGGTCGTACGGCCGCCGCTCGGCGCCGGTGAACACGTTCTTGAACTGCACCATGCCGCTGTTGGTGAACAGCAGGCTCGGGTCGTTGCGCGGCACCAGCGGGCCGCTCTCGACCACCTGATGCCCGTGGCGCGCGAAATAGCCGAGGAAGGTGGCGCGGATGTCGTTGCTGGAACTGTTGGCGGCCATGGCGGGCGGAGGTCCTGCGGGGAATGCGGGCTGTTGGGTTAGCCCACGGCCGGCGCGCTGTCACCCTGGCCGGAAGCAAGGCCAGGGCGCCGCCCTGCACCCGGGGGGGGGGGGGGGGCGCGCCCCCCCCCCCCGCCCCACCCCCAGGACAGGGACCGACCGGGGTGGGGGG
>CAXTVL010000327.1:2502-3699 GCA_964247515.1 uncultured Acetobacteraceae bacterium
CAGGGCGCCGCCCTGCACCCGCTGGGGCCTGAGGCCCCAGACCCCCGATCTATGGCAAGATCAGTTGGACATGACGAGGTTGTTCCGGCCGATACGAATTGGGCAAGTTCGCGACGCCGCCAATGTGCCGGCGCGCCAGTTCGCGACCCGGCTTGTCGCGGCGCAACCAGCCCCCACGGCGCGACCGTTGCGGGTCGGGACGCACAGCCTCGCCATTATGAACCTGCCCGACACCTGGCGACCCTGGACCCCGTGCGACGCAACGGTCCACACCATCGCGCACGCGATGGTGCAATCCTCCGCCGGGATCGTGGCGCTCCCCGACGGCACGATGATTGAGGAGACGTTCGACCACTCCGACCCGCTCGCCGACGGCTACGAGCGGCTGCAAGGCCACGCAATTCCGACCGCGAACGGCGAAGCACGGCCGGAGGGCGGCCTGATCCGCATGGCACCGCCCCAACGCCACCTCGCCGGGCGCCACCTCAGCCTGTTGATGCCCGGCGGCGCCAACCCGTTCCACTGGCTGATCATGAACCTGGCCCGGATCGGCCTGCTCGACGACGCCGACATCGCCGGACTACACGGCATCCTCGTCCCGGCCGAACTCGGCCCGGCGCAGCGCGACAGCCTGCGCCGCGATTCCCGCCTGTCCCACCTGCCCCGGCACGAAATCGCGCGCGGCTCGGGCCTGACCGTGGACAGCCTGCTCCTGCCCTGGGGCGCGGCGTCCGGCGAGGGGATGCACCCCGCCGGGATCGCCTATCTCCGCCGGCTCTACCCAGCGCCCGAGCTTGACCAAAGCTGCCGGCTCTACATCGACCGCCGCGACTCGCCGACGCGGACCTTGTCCAACGAGGAAGAGATCGTCGATGTCCTGGCCGCGCGCGGCTTCTCGTGCGCGCGCCTCGAGAACCTGGCGATGAGCGAGCAGGCGCTACTGTTCCAGCGGGCCGGGATGGTGGTGGCCCCGCACGGCGCCGGCCTCGCCAACATGGTGTTCGCGCCGCCGGGCCTGCGGGTGATCGAGCTGCTCCCCGACGGCGTGATGAACTGGTGCTACCGACACCTCGCCGCCGCGTGCGGCCACGACTACGACTGCGTGATCGGCCGCAGCGCGCCCGGTCCTGAGCCGGGCGCATCGCGCCTGTGGTCGGGTTGGACCGTTTCGGCCACGCATGTGCTGAGCGGGGTCGA
>CAXTVL010000328.1:0-3695 GCA_964247515.1 uncultured Acetobacteraceae bacterium
TTCGCGTTCAACGCAGCCCTGGACGCGATCGTCCCGGCGCAAGGGTTCACGGCGGCGCTGGCCGACATGAGCCAGCGGCTCGGGCCGCTCACGGCGGCGTCGCTCGACGCGTGGCGCCAGGCCGCCGAGACCGGCCGGCCGGCCGAGCGGCCGGCCCTGGCGCTGGCCGTCGCGGGCGAGGCGCCGCAGCCTGTCACCCTGACGGTGGAGCCGATCACCGAGCCGGATCGCGCACCGCTCTACCTGGTCGTGTTCGTCATTCCCGGCACGCAGATGGGGGCGGTGTCGGCCGATGGCCTCCGCCTGCCGGGCGAAGAGGGACGCCGGATCGAGACCGAGCTCCTGGAAACCCGCGAACAATTGCTGTCGATGACCGAGGAACACGAGGCGGCGGTGGAGGAGCTGCGCCGCTCCAACGAGGAGCTGCACTCGACCAACGAGGAGGCGCAGTCCGCCAACGAGGAGCTGGAGACCTCGCAGGAGGAGATCCAGTCGGTCAACGAGGAGCTGCAGGCCGTCAACCACCGGCTCGCGGCCAAGCTCGCCGAGCTCGACCAGCGCAACGGCGACCTGCGCAACCTGTTCGACAGCACCGAGGTCGCGACCGTTTTCCTCGATCCGCATCTGGTGGTGCGCAGCTTCACCCCGGCGGCGGCCGGCATCTACAACCTGATCCCCGCCGACGTCGGCCGGCCGCTCACCGACATCGTGAGCCGCCTGCGCTACGACGGGCTGCGCGCCGACGTCTGGCAGGTACTGGCGAGCCTCGAGCCGCTGGAACGGCGCCTCGCGCGCTCTGACGGTTCCGCCCATTACCTGATGCGGGTGATGCCGTACCGGGTGCCGGACGGTGTCGTCCGCGGCACGCTGGTGACGTTCGTGGACGTGACCAGCATCGTCCTGGCGGAGCAGCACCAGAAGCTGCTGGTCGACGAGCTCAACCACCGCGTGAAGAACATGCTGACCGTGGTGATCTCGCTGGCCACCCAGACCATCCGCCGGTCGCGGTCGATGGCCGAGTTCTCCGAGAACTACATGGGCCGCATCCTGGCCCTGGCCGCCGCCTACACGCTGCTCAGCAACGAGGGCTGGCGCAGCGTGCTACTGCGCGACGTCGTGATGGAGGAGTTGAAGCCGTTCCTCGCCGGCGAGCGCGTCAACGTGACGCTGGACGGCCCGCCGGTGCCACTGCGGCCGCGCGCCGCCCTGGCGCTGGGCATGGCGGTCCACGAACTCACCACCAACGCCGTCAAGTATGGCGCGCTCTCGGTCGCGGAAGGCAATGTCAGCGTGCGCTGGCGTGTCGAGGCGGCGCTGGACGGCGACCGCCTCGTACTCGATTGGGTCGAGCGCGACGGTCCCGCCGTGGCGGTCCCGGCCCGCCGCGGCTTCGGCTTGACGCTGATCGAGCGCGGCCTGCGGCAGGACATGGCCGCCGAGGTGACGGTGGAGTTCGCTGCCATGGGTGTGACCGCCCGCTTGTGGGCGCCGCTGCCACGGCTTGACGGGCAGGGTGCCGGGCAGGCGGCTTAGGCGGCATCCTGCTCGCCGTGGCGGTACGGGCCGCCCAGCGCCATTTCCTGTATCTGCGCCAGCATCGCCGGGCGCTCCTGCTCCAGGAAGCCGCCGATCGCCGCCCGCAGGCCGCCGTGGCCGATCCAATGGGCGGAGTAGGTGGGCTTGGGCAGGTAGCCGCGCTGGATCTTGTGCTCGCCCTGTGCCCCGGCTTCGACCCGGCGCAGGCCGTGGGCGATCGCGAACTCGATGGCGCGATAGTAGCACAGCTCGAAGTGCAGGAACGGGTAATCGCCGCTGCAGCCCCAGTTGCGGCCGTACAGCGCCTCGTCGCCCATCAGGTTCAAGGCGCCGGCGACCGGCTTGCCGCGGTCCAGTGCCAACATCAGCACCACGGCGTCCCCCAGCCGCTCGCCCAGCAGGGTGAAGAATTTGGCGGTGAGGTAGGCACTGCCCCATTTGCGGTCGACGGTCGAGGTGTAGAACTTGTAGAAGGCGCGCCAGTGCTCGCGCCCGATCTCCTGACCGCGCAGCGTGACGAACTCCAATCCGCAATCGTTGGCGTCGCGCCGCTCGCGCCGGATCGCCTTGCGCTTGCGCGACGCCAGCACCGCCAGGAAGCCGTCGAAATCGCCGTAGCCGGCGTTCTCCCAGTGGAACTGGGTGCCGAGCCGCTGTAGCCAGCCGGAGTCGCCGAGGTCTGTCCAGTCGGCCTCGGTACAAAACGTCGCGTGGACCGACGACACCTCGAGTTCCCGCGCCGCCTGCACCAAGGCGCCCGCCAGCGCCGAGGCCGGCAGGCCGGCGTCACGGCGCAGCAACAGGCGCGGGCCGGGCACCGGGCTGAACGGCACCGCAACCTGCAGCTTGGGGTAGTAATTGCCGCCGGCGCGCTCGAAGGCGTGCGCCCAGCCGTGGTCGAACACGTATTCGCCGTAGCTGTGCGACTTGGCATACATCGGCGCCGCGGCGGCGATCCGGCCGGCCTCGTCGCGCAGGACGGCGTGCTGCGGCAGCCAGCCGGTACGCGGCCCGGCGCTGCCACTATCCTCGACGGCGCTCAGGAAAGCGTGCGAGACGAACGGGTTGCCACCCCCGGCACAGGAATCCCAATCGGCCGCCGGAACCTCGGCGATCGCGCGGTGCAGGGTCATCGTGAGGGTCGAGGCGTCGGACATCACAGGCGATCTGGGGCCGCTACGGTCGCTGGCAACCGCCGGCTACGGCGAGACCGCGAACATGCCCTCGACCTCGACCGGCGCGTCGGAGGGCAGCGAGGGCACGCCGATCGTGGTGCGCGCGTGCCGCCCCGCCTGTCCGAACACCGCCACCGCGAGGTCGCTGGCGCCGTTCATGACCACGGCGTGCGCGGTGAAGCTGGCCGGGGCGGCGATGAAGCCGCCGAGCCGCACCACCTGCTGCACCCGGTCGAGGTCGCCGCCGCAGGCCACGCGCAATTGCGACAGCAGGTTGACGAAGCACATCCGCGCCGCCTCCTGCCCCTGCTCGACGCTGAGGCCCGCTTCGCCGAGCTTGCCGGTCATCGCCATCGTGCCGTCGCGCATCGGAACTTGCCCGGACACCACCACCAGCCCGCCCCAGCCCACGAACGGCACGTAGTTGGCGATCGGCACCGCGGGCTCCGGCAGGGCGACGCCGAGTTCGGCGAGGCGTTCGGCGATGCGTCCAGCCATGGATGGTCTCCCGCGCGAGATGACGGGGTGACTATGCCGCCTGCCGGCTCAGCGCACCACCCGCAGAGTGCGCGGCCTGGGCTGCAACGCCGGGTCTTGCGGCAGATCGAGCGGCAACAGCGGCGGCGGCGCGTCCGGCACGTCCTCCGGCAACGACAGTTCCGGCAAGTAGGTCGCCGCCAGCTTGCGAAACACGTAGTCGACCGGCGAGCTGGCTCGCGCCACCGCCGCGTCGCCCTCGACCGCGCCGGCCGGCGCGAACCTGGTGCCGGCCAGCGCCTCGACGAAGCAGGCGAGCGGGACGCCGTGCTGCAGGCCGATGCTGACCGCCTGCGCCAGGCAGTCCGCCAGCGCGCGCACGGCCGGGGTCTCCTTGGGCAGCGTCACCGCGAGTTCACCGAGCTGGCCGTCGGCATACTCGCCGGTCTGCAGGAACAGCCGGTGGCCGCCGATGCCGACCTTCTGCGCGACGCGGCGGCATCGCGC
>CAXTVL010000329.1:0-3666 GCA_964247515.1 uncultured Acetobacteraceae bacterium
GGCGGCGGCGCAGTGGGCCCGCAGCCGCAAGCTGGCGCCCGACCCGCGCGTCACCGCCGCCGGGCGCCTGTTGCGCGCGGCGAGCCTGGACGAGCTGCCGCAGCTCATCAACGTGCTGCGGCGGGAGATGAGCCTGGTCGGCCCCCGGCCGATCGTGGCCCAGGAGGTCGCCCGCTACGCCCGCTACATCTCGTACTACTACAGCGTGCGGCCGGGTCTCACCGGGCTGTGGCAGGTCAGCGGGCGCAGCGACACGTCCTACGACCGGCGCATCGCGCTGGACAGTTATTACGTCAGGAACTGGTCCTTGTGGCTCGACGTCGTGATCATCGCGCGGACGCTGCCGGCGGTGCTCGGCCGCAGGGGCGCGCGCTGACCGCGGGCGGCCCCGGCAGGCGGGTTCAGGCGGCGGTCTGGATGCCGTATTGCTGCGAGCCGTTGCTCCACAGCGCCGCCATGCCGCTGCCGACATGGCTGCCGTTGATGTCGATGCCGCCGACATAGAGGTTGCGGTCGGTGGCGGCCGTGCCGCCATAGGCGTCGTTGACGAAGCTGACGCCGACCGTGTGGGCGCCGGCCCCGAGCGCCGCCGCGAAGCTGAAGTCCTGCATCTGGCCGGAGCCGTGCAGCGTCGTGACCGCGGTGGCGGTGTCGAGTTGCCTGCCGTCGACGCTCACCGTGAACCGGGCGTCGCCCTGCCAGGCGTCCTCGCTCAGGTGCAGCGTCAGCATGTCGGGCGGGGCCGCGGCGGCGGCGGCGCCAGCTCCCACCGAGCAGGTCGCGGTCGCGTTGCTGTCGAGCGTCGCGGCGGTTCCCGCGTACGTCGTGCCGTCGTACGCCACCGAGTCGACATACAGGTTGCGGTCGGTGGCGGGGCTGCCGCCATAGGCGTCGTTGATGAACGCGACCGCGACGCGGTGCGCGCCGCCGCCCCACGGCCCGTCCAGCGAGACCACCTGCGACGCGCCGCCGGCGTGCAGCGCCGAGACGGCGCGCACGCCCCCCACCTGCGTGCCGTCCACGCTCACGGTGAACTGCGCGTCGCCCTGCCAGGCATCCTCGGACAGGCGCAGCGAGAGGGTGTCGGGCACGGCGGCGTCGGGCGCCACCTCGACCACCAGCGGGTGATCGGTCACGGCGAGGGTCACGGCACCGACGCTGGACAGGCGCGCGATGGGTGTGGTGCCGAGCAGCGGGTCGAACACCTGCACCGATTGCCGGACCGCGCCCAGATCGAGGGTGACGGTGGTGCCGGGCGCCGCCTGGGCGCTCGCCGTGGCCTGGTTCCACAGCGTGGGCTCGGCCCAGACCACGATGTCGCGGGCGCCGCTGGCCTTGGCCAGTTGCAGCGTGTGCGCGCCGGCCGGCAGGGTGGCCGCCGTGGCGGCGATCCCGGTCGCGGTGGCGGCGGGGTCGTTCGGGTCGGCCAGGATGCTGGTGAGGGCGTGCAGCGCCCGCGCCACGGGCTTCGGCGAGCCGTCGTTGTTGAACAGGCCGAAATGCTGTTCGCGGTCGGTGTTGCCGGGATCGGGCCGCTCGTCCAGCAGCTCGTAGAGGTAGGTCGCGGCCACCCCCTGCGCCGCCGCGTCCATCACGTAGTCGAGCGTGTAGCGCGCCTGCACGTCCTGGCTCACGCCCTCCCAGGCGGCCACGCCGGGCATGGTGAAGTAGCCGCCCTCGGTGACGACGCTGGGCTTGCCGGGCGTGTCCGGCGTCTCCCAGGCCAGCTCGGCCGCCATGTAGGCGCCGGGCGACAGGCTCCCCTGCGGGTAGACATGGGCGTTGCCGAAATCGGCGGCGCCCGAAAGGTTGCCGAGCTGGGCGTATTGCGCCTGGCTGCCGCCGCCCAGCGTCGTGGCGTAGACCGGGATGCCCGCCAAGTGGCTGTCGCCCTTGACCGCCGCGTACAGCGCCCGTTGCAGCGCCGCCGCGGCCGCGAGGCCGGTCAGCCCGGCATAGCCGACCGGCCAGAGGTTGACCTCGTTGGACCCCTCGACCGCGGCGAGCGCGCCCGGCAGCCGCGCCGCGAACCCGTCCAGCCGGGCCACGAAGCCGCCGAGGTCGACCGTGCCGGACGGCGCGTCGAGGTCGAACGCTATGCCGTGCGCCGCGAGCAGGGCGTATGGCGCGAGGCCGGCCGCGTCGAGCGCCGGCGTGTGGTCGCGGACGTGGCCGAAGCCGAGATAGGCGACGTCGTCCAGCACGGCCTGCGCGTGGGCGTAGGCGGTGTCGCCGTAGTCGAGATGCACGTTGACGCCGAGGCCGCCGAGGAAGCGGGACGCGGTGCCGACCGATACGGGATTGACGGACATGGTGCCTCCGGTGTGTCCCGGAGCACCTAAGGCGAGTCATGACGCGCGACAAAACAGTAGTGTTGATGTTAAGTGGCTGTTTGTAATCGAAGTTAGGAAATGTTCTTTTCGTCTGTATTGAAAGAGAAAATTAGCTATTGGGGATGTCTTAATGAAATGCTTGCCTTGTATTAAACTAGGTTAAGCGCGACGCGTCGGTCACGCCGGCGGTCCGGAGCCGCGCCAGCGGACGCTGCCCCAGCCGGCCCACCAGCCAGAGCAGCACGATCGCCGTCATCGGGTTGAAGAAGTGCGCCTCGAACATCGACACCGCGAGCAGGTACAGCGCCACCCGGTCCTCGGTGCCGGCGGCGCGGCCGAACGCGCGCGCGGCGCCGGTCAGCAGCAGGCCCACGCAGAGCAGGCAGAGCGGCAGGCCGCCGAGCACGGCCAGTTGCAGCACCGCGTTGTGGGTCGCGGCGAACCCGGTGAGCGCCTCCAGCGCCGGCGGGTAGCTCGACCCCATGCCGAGCGGGTGCGCCAGCACCAGTTGCACCGAGCCGAGCGCGGTCTCGATCCGGCCTTCGGAGTTCTCCTCGATGCCGCCGGCATCGGTGAACCGCGACAGCAACTGCGCAGCCTCGTCGCTGCCCAGCGTCGCGTCCAGCAGGCTCGGCCACAGCGCCGTGGTCGCGGCCAGCGCCGCCAGCAGCGCCGCCGCCCCCAGCAGCACCTGGCGTGGCCGGCGGGAGAGCATCCACCAGGCGAGCAGCCCCGCCGCCGCCATCGTGGCGCCGCGCGAGCGGGTCAGGTAGAACACCGCGCCGGTCGTGGCCCAGCCCAGGGCGCCGGCCAGCCTGCCGCGTCCGTACTGGTCGGCGTAGCCGATCAGGAACGGCACCACGTAGAGCGAGGCGATGGCGGCACCGTTGGGGTGCCCGAACAACCCGATCGCGCGGTACTCGCCGCTGACCCAGTACACGTGCGTGGCCTCGCCGAAGGCCGGACGGCCGGTGCCGGCGAACGCGGCGAAGTCGTAGCCGAGCAGGGCGGTGTCGGCGAGCCAGCCCAGGATCAGCCCGAGCAGGGCGGCCTGCCGCAACGCCACGTCGTCGGTCGCGACACACAGCCAGTAGGCGGCGGGGAAGGCGAGCAGCCAGCGCACCAGCACCATCGTGCTGCCCGGATCGGTGTCCAGGAACGACGGGTAATAGGCTTCGGCCGCGATCCAGCCGAACGACAGCGCCAGCGTCAGGCCGAGCGGCGCCGCGCTGGCGTGCAGCGCCGGCCGCACGGCGAGGCTCGCCGCGAGCGCCGCCGCGGCGAGCAGGCAGGCGGCGTCCGAGAGCCGCAGGTTGACCCCGCCCAGCAGCAC
>CAXTVL010000330.1:0-3652 GCA_964247515.1 uncultured Acetobacteraceae bacterium
GTCCAGCGCGCGGAACGCCGCGGCCACAGTGGCGTCCACCGCCTCGCGCCGGGCGACGCGGCCGTTGTTGCTGTCGAAGCCGGGGGTGGTCGCGAGGTCCGGTGCGTCCAGGATCGCGGTGCAAAACCGCGCCCACTCGCGCTCGTTCTGCACCGCGACCAGCACCAGATGGCCGTCCGCGGTGGGATAGGCCCCGTATGGGGCGATCGACGGGTGCGCCAGGCCGGGGCGCCCAGGGGCCGTGCCGGTGCCCTCGAGATACAGCAGCGGCACGTTCATCCAGTCGGCGACGCTGCCGAACAGATCGACCTCCAGCCGGCAGCCCTGCCCGGTCCTGGCCCGATCCAGCAGCGCCTCCAGCACGCTTGCGTGCGCCGACATGCCGCAGGCAATGTCGCAGACCGACACGCCGACGCGGCCGGGCGCCCCCGGATGGCCGGTGATGCTGGCCAGGCCGACTTCCGCCTGCACCAGCAGGTCGTAGGCCCTCATGTCGGAATACGAATGGCCGGTGCCGTAGCCGGAGATGTCGACCGTGACCAGGCGCGGGTAGCGCCGGCGCAGCTCGGCCGAGCCGAACCCGGCGCGCTCGGCGGCACCCGGGGCGAGGTTCTGGATGAACACGTCGGCCCGCGCCAGGATGCGGTGGCACAGCGCCGCGTCGAGCGGGTCCTTGATGTCGGCGACCAGGCTCTCCTTGCCGCGGTTGAGCCAGACGAAGTAGCTGGACAGGCCGCCCACAGCGGCGTCGTAGCCGCGCGCGAAATCGCCCTCCGGACGCTCGATCTTGATCACCCGCGCCCCGGCGTCGGCCAGCCGGGACGAGCAGTACGGCGCCGCGACCGCCTGCTCCAGCGCCAGCACCAGGATGCCCGCGAGCGGGCGCCGCGACGATACGGTCACGCTCGATCGGGCGGTCAACCCGCCGGCAGCGAGCAGGTCAGGCCGCCATCCACCACCAGCGCCGTGCCAGTGACCCAGCTCGCGTCGTCGGAAGCCAGGTAGACGAAGGCCGCGGCGATGTCGCCCGGCCAGCCCAGGCGGCCCAGCGGGTGCATCGCGGCGGCGTGCCGGCGCGCCGCGCCCGGGTCGGGCTGGTCCTGGAAGTAGCCCTCGATCATCGGCGTCTGGATGTAGCCGGGGCAGACGCAGTTGACCCGGATCCGGTCGCGCGCGCCATCGATGGCCATGCACTTGGTCAGCATCACGACGCCGGCCTTGCTGGCGCAGTAGGCGGCGTCGGCCGGGATCGCGATCAGGCCCGCGACCGACGCCGTGCTCAGGATCACGCCGCCGCCCTGCTGGCGCAGCTGCGGCCAGACCGCCTTGGAGACGCGGAACACGCCCTTCAGGTTGATGTCGAGCTCACGGTCCCACTCCTCCTCGGACAAGTCCGCCACCGCGCCCACGATGGTGACGCCGGCGTTGTTAACGACGATGTCGATGCGGCCGTGCTCGCGGATGACGGCTTCGACGCCGGCGCGCACCGAGGCGGTGTCGCCCACGTCGAGATGCAGCGCGTGCGCCTGCCCGCCGGCTTGCGCGATGGCGGCGGCGGTCCCCCGCGCCGCCTCCGGCCGGAGGTCGGCGCAAACCACGACGGCGCCCTGACCCGCCATGCGCGACGCGGTCTCGGCGCCGATCCCCGATCCCGCGCCGGTCACGAACGCGATCTTGCCAGCGAGTTTCATGGCCGCTCCTTCGATGCTCACGCGCCGCGCCGCCGCGCCGCGAGTTGCGACAGCGTCACCGCCAGCACCAGGGCGCCGCCGTAGAACAGGTTCTGCACGTATGTCTGGATGCCCATCATGGTCAGCCCGGTGATGCCGGTCATGAGGAAGTAGACCGCCGCCATGGTGCCGAAGGCGTTGAACCGCCCGGGGGTCAGGCAGGTGGAGCCGAGGAACACCGCCGCGAACGCCGGCAGCAGGTAGCTCAGGCCCGAGGACGGATCGGCGGCGCCGCTGGTGCCGACATAGATCACGCCGGCGATCCCGGCGCCGACGCTGGAGGCCAGCAGGCAGCCGAGGCGGATCGCGCCGACCCTTATGCCGCTCAGCCGCGCCACCTCGCGGTTGCGCCCCACGAACAGCACGCGCAGCCCGAGCCCGGTGCGGGCCAACACGTACCAGACCAGCGCGCACAGCAGCAGCCCGCAGTAGAACGCCATCGGGATGCCCAGCAGCCGCGTGCCGACGACGAAGCGCACCAGTGGCCGCGCCACGCCGGAGATGGTCTGCGAGTTGCTGATCCACAGCACCACGCCGCCGAGGAAGGTGCCGGTGCCCAATGTCACGATCAGCGAGTTGACGTCGAAGGCGATGATGAACAGCGCGTTGACCGCGCCCACCGCGACGCTCGCGGCCAGCACGCCGGCCAATGCCAGCGGCAAGGGCAGGCCCAGATGCCGCGTCAGGATCGCCAGCACCATCGCCGCCAGCGTCATGGTGGCGGCCACCGAGAGGTCGAAATCCCCCGCCACCAGCGGCACCATCAGCGCCAGCGCCAGCACCACCAGCACCGCCTGCGAGCCCAGGATCAGCGACACCGTGTTCCATTGCAGGAACACCTCCGGGCGCAACACGGCGAACGCCGCGATCAGCGCCAGCCAGATCAGGAGCAGGCCGTAGCGCTCGAGCAGCCGCATCGGCTCGCGGCGCGGGCGCGCCGCCGGGGCGGGCGCCGCCACCCTGGCGTCCGACGCGCTCACGCAAGCTCTCCCACACGGTCCAAGCTCCCATCTTCCAGCTTGTCCGGCTCCAGCACCGCGGCACCGATCGCCGTCGCCGTCAGCGACCCGGGGCCCAATTCGCCCACCACCCTTCCATCCGCCAGCACCAGCACGCGGTGGCACAGCGAGGCGAGCTGCTCGTGGTCGGTCGAGGCGCACAGGATGCTGCTGCCGGACGCCGCCAACGCGCGCAGCGTCTCGAAGATCTGCTCGCGGGCGCCGACGTCGATACCCTGGGTCGGCTCGTCGAGCAGCAGCAACCGGGGCGCGATCGCCAGCCACTTCGCCAGCAGCACCTTCTGCTGGTTGCCGCCCGACAGGCGGCCGAAATCCAGGCCGGGCCGCATCGGCCGCACCGTGGCGCGCTCCAGCATCGGCGCGACCTCGCGCTCCAGCCGGCCGCGGGTCAGGAAGCCGGGGCTGGCGAAGCGGCGCAGCGCCACCAGCGCCGCGTTCTCCGCGACACTGAGGTCGAGCGCCGCCCCGGCGCCGGGACGGTCGCTCGGGATCAGGGCGATGCCCGCCCGCACGGCCCGGAGCGGGGTGAGCCGGGCGAGGTCGAAGCGCTGGCCGGCCAAGTCGAGCTGGCCTGCCGTGGCCCGGCCGCCGAACAGCGCGTAGGCGAGGTCGGCGTAGCCCGACCCGATCAGCCCGGTGGCGCCCAGGATTTCACCCTGGCCCAGCGTCACCGTGGCGTCACGCAGCGCGCCGCCGCGCTCGATCCGGGCCTCGACCTGCGGCGCCCGCGCCGGCAGCGTAGCCGATGCCGCCCGGGCCGAACGCTCCGGGAGCGCGTGGCCCACGCTCAGCCGCCCCAGCTCGGCCCGCTGCAGCCCCTGGCGCCGGCGCTCCCCCGCCCCCCCCCCTGGGGATGTAGCAGAGAAGAGAGGAGAGAGAGGGAGAGAGAGATGTTATGAGGGA
>CAXTVL010000331.1:0-3638 GCA_964247515.1 uncultured Acetobacteraceae bacterium
GGTTATTGCCGCGACCCGCCCGGCCACTCGGTCGAGCTGGCGACGCCGCGCCGGTGGCCAAATTACGGCCGGGGCGCCGGCGGAGGCGCGCGCCCGAGCCGGTGCAGCGCCACCGCCCCGGCCGCCAGCGCCAGCAGCGCCAGGCCGACACCCACCGGCACCCACCAGCCGCCGGCCCGCCACTGGTTGATCGCGACCCCGGCCAGTTGCGCCGGGTAGACGTGCGCCGGCGCCCAGACCAGCGCCGAGAGCACGTTGGCGAGCGCGAAGCGGCGGACCGGCATCCCGGTCATGCCGGCGACCAGGGGCACCGTCGAGCGCAGCACGGGCACGAAACGTGCCAGCGCCACGCTCGGCATCCCGAACCGGCGGAAGAACGCCTCGGCCCGCTCGATCGCCTGCGGCCGGTCGCGGAACGGCCGCATCCCGCGGATGCGGGCACCATAATGGCGGCCGACCCAGAACGAGATGCCGTCGCCGATGATCGCTCCCAGCACGCCCACCACCAGGATCGGCAGCATCGGCCGCCCCGCCAGGCTGGCGGCGGCGGCCACCGCCATCAGCATCGGCGTGCCGGGGACGATCACGCCCACCACCACCACCGCCTCGATCACCGCGCCGGCGAAGGCGATCAGCAGCGCCAGGAGCGGATGGCCCACGACCGCGCCGGACGCCCAGGCGATCAGGCCATCCACGAGCCCGGCCCCGCCGCTACATGCCCAAGGCGCGGCGGTAGACGTCGAGCAGGGTCTCCTGCTCCTCGACCTCGGCCGGCTCCTGCTTGCGGATGCGGATCAGTTGGCGGATCACCTTGACGTCGAAACCGGCGCTCTTGGCCTCGGAGAAGATGTCCTTGATGTCGCTCGCGAGCGCCTTGCGCTCCTCCTCCAGCCGCTCGATGCGCTCGATCAGGCTGCGCAGCCGGTCGGCGGCGATGTTGCCGGATTGCACGCCCTCGGCCGGAAGGTCGCGCGCGGTTGCGGCGTCCATGGCCATCGGTTTCTCCGGCAGGTGTTTGGCCGGCGGAAGTAGGCGCCCCCTCCCCGCCGGTCAATGACCCTTGGACGAACTGGCGAACGCCGCCTGCTGTTCCGGCGTCGCCGGCGCCTGGTGCTTCGCCTGCCACTGCTTGTACGGCATCCCGTAGACGATCTCGCGCGCGTCGGCGTCCGGCAGCGGGATGCCGTGCGACTCGGCCGCCTCGCGGTACCAGCGGCTCAGGCAGTTGCGGCAGAACCCGGCCAGGTTCATCAGGTCGATGTTGGCGACGTCGCTGCGCTCGCGCAGGTGCGCCACCAGCGCGCGGAACGCCGCCGCCTCCAGCTCGGTGGTGGTCGCTTGGTCGATCTCTGGAGTCATCGCACGGCCTTTCGTGTTGCAGCCTGGAAGATGGCGTCGCAGCGGCATCGCTTCCATGGTCTCCGGCGGCTTGCAATCCGCCGCCGGCGTGACAGTTTCCGCGCCGACACAACCGGAGAGTCGCGATGATACAGCGGGTCAAGCTGCGCCGCCGCCGCCGCACCAAGATCGTGGCGACGCTGGGGCCCGCCAGCTCGTCGCCCGAGATGCTGACGCGGCTGCTGCATGCCGGCGCCGACGTGTTCCGGCTCAACTTCAGCCACGGCAGCCACGACGACCACGCGCAGCGCTTCGCCATCATCCGCGACCTGGAACGCCAAGTGGGCCACCCGATCGGCATCCTGGCCGACGTGCAGGGGCCGAAGCTGCGGGTCGGCCGGTTCGGCGGCGGCCGGGTGCAGCTCCAGACCGGGCAGAAGTTCCGCCTCGACCTCAACCCCACGCCGGGCGACGTGCTGCGGGTGCAGTTGCCGCACCCGGAGATCATCGCCGCCGCCTCGATCGGCACCTCGCTGCTGCTCGACGACGGCAAGCTGCGGCTGCGGGTGACGCGCGTCCGCCCCGACCATCTGGAGACCGAGATCGCGGTGGGCGGCCCGCTGTCCGACCGCAAGGGCGTCAACGTGCCGGACATGGTGCTGCCGATCCCCGCGCTGACCAAGAAGGACCGCGAGGACCTGGCGTTCGCGCTGGAGCATGGCGCCGACTACATCGGCCTGTCGTTCGTGCAGCGCGCCGAGGACGTCGAGGAAGCGCGCGACATCGCCGCCGGGCGCGCCTGGATCATGACCAAGCTCGAGAAGCCGCAGGCGCTCGACAACCTCGACGCGATCCTGCGGCTGTCCGACGCGGTGATGGTGGCGCGCGGCGATCTCGGCGTGGAACTGCCGCCCGAGGAGGTGCCGCTGGCGCAGAAGCGCATCGTCCGCGCGGCGCGGGCGCTGGGCCGCCCGGTGGTGGTCGCGACACAGATGCTGGAGAGCATGATCGCCTCGCCCTCGCCCACCCGCGCCGAGGCGTCCGACGTGGCGACGGCGGTGTTCGACGGCGCCGACGCGGTGATGCTGTCGGCCGAGACGGCGGCCGGGCAGTACCCGCTGGAAGCGGTCAACATCATGGACCGCATCGTCTCGCGGGTGGAGAAGGACCCCGGCTGGCGCGCCATCATCGAGGCGTCGCGGCCGGAGCCGGAGCACTCGGTCGCGGACGCCATGGCGGCGGCGGCGCGGCAGGTGGCGCACACGATCGGCGCCGGCGCGATCTGCGCCTTCACCGAGAGCGGCGGCACGGCGCTGCGCACCGCGCGCGAGCGGCCGGAGGCGCCGGTGATCGGCCTCACCGTCTCGGACGCCACGGCGCGCCGGCTCGCGGTGGTGTGGGGCGTGCACGCGGTGGTGACGTCCGTCACCCACGGCATGACCGAGACGGTGGCGCGCGCGTTGCGGGTCGCGATGAGCGAGGGCTTCGCCGCCGCCGGCGAGACCATCGTGGTGGTCGCAGGCGTGCCGTTCGGCCAGGCCGGTACCACCAACGCGCTGCGGGTCGCGGTCGCCAAATAGGCGCCTTAGACTCACCCGCGCCCTTTACGCCGCGTCAACCACTTGCCGGTAGCCTCGCGGCATCTTCGGCAGGCCCAAGGTGCCGAAGCCATATGCGGGGTCAAAATGATCGCTTCGTTGCTCGCCAAAACGGCGCATGGCGTGACCGATGTCGGGCTCGACATCGCGGTGCTGCTGTGGCGGAGCGCGCCGCCGCCCGACACGAATCCGGAAGCCGGACATGACGACACGGTGGCGCGCATCGCCGGTGGCACGGTCGCGGCACCGCGGGCATGGGCGCGGATCGAGGTGTCGGCACCTTCGGCGCAGGACTGGTTCGCCAGCGAAATTCCGATCGCGGTGCCGGACTGGACACCGGATTTCGCGAAACCTTCGGTGGGCGGCATTGCCTTGGCCGGGGCGGAATGGCTGCATGTGCCAACAAGCCTGCCGTTCACGCTCGGTGCGGCGCATGGAGGATGGTTGCCCTGATTGCATTCGGCGTGCTGGAACGACGGGGCGGGCCGGCTTGAGAACACGAGGCAACCATGGTGAACCTGGCGCAGCGCGAATACTGGGATACGGTCGCCGGACCGAAGTGGATCAGGCTAGGCGACAGCCTGGAGTCGCGACTGGAACGCGTCAACGGGTTGCTGTTGGAGCGGGCGCGGCCGGCTTCGGGCGAGCGCGTGCTCGAAATCGGCAGCGGCACCGGGGCGGGCACCCTGCCCGGGGGCCGGG
>CAXTVL010000332.1:0-3636 GCA_964247515.1 uncultured Acetobacteraceae bacterium
CGTTGCGCTACGACTACCTGCCGGAGGCCGAGGTGGTCGCCGCGTTGCGGGCGCGGTCCTGCGTCTCCCAGGTGAAGCCCTCGCCCATGGTGTGCCACTCGACCAGGTCGTCGAACCGCGCCAGCGCCGCCCGCTCGCCCGTCGACCATGCGCCCTTGATGAATTGCACCACGGCGCACGGCCGGCCGCGCCCCACCATGCGCAGCAACAGGCCGAACGCCGCCGTGGTCTTGCCCTTGCCCTTGCCGGTGTGGACCATGAGCAGGCCCTTCTCGATGGTCTTGCCCGCCACCTCGGCGTCCTGCGCCGCCTTGCGCCGCGCCATCCTCTCGGCATGGCGGGCTTCGTCCTCGCTCATGGCTTCACCGTCATCGGCAGTCCGGCCACCATGAACACGACGCGGTCCGCCGTGCCAGCGAGGATCTGGTGCAGTTGCCCGGCGCGGTCGCGGAACTCCCTGGCCAGCGCGTTGTCGGGCACGATCCCGAGGCCCACTTCGTTGGATACCAGCACCGTCGGCGCCACGCGCTCCGGCAGTGCCGCCAGCAGCGACGCCCGCGCCGCGTCGATGTCGTGGCCGCCCAGCATCAGGTTGCTCAGCCACAGCGTCAGGCAGTCGACCAGCGCCGGCGCCTCGGTGCGCAACGCGCCCGCCAGGTCGAGCGGCGCCTCGACGGTCCGCCAGCCGGGGACGCGCGCCGTCCGGTGCGCGGCGATCCGCGCGCGCATCTCGGCGTCGAACGCCTGCGCGGTCGCGACATAGGCCCAGGGCGGCGGCAGCCGGGTCAGCATCGCCTCGGCGTGCCGGCTCTTGCCGGAGCGGGCGCCGCCCAGCACCAGGGTCAGGCGCGGAATGCTCGATTGACACTGCAAGGTCGCGGACATACTCCACAACGCGATGGTCCCGCCATCCGGTTTCCGGCTGGCGGGTGAAAAGGGAATGCGGTGCGACGCCGCAACTGCCCCCGCAACTGTAAGCGGAGAGCCGTCCGCCAAGCGCCACTGGGCCAGCTCCCCGGGAAGGCAGGCGGACAGCGCGGTCCAAAGCCCCGCGTCAAGCAGGGCGGGCCACATCCGCGAGTCAGGAGACCTGCCATCGAGGCCAGACGCGACGCCGGGCGGGGTGCCTCGGCGGCGGCGATGCGATCGCATCGACCTTCGGAGCGGCGCTCCGCGGGCGTTCGGCACCCCATGGCTGCGCGCAACCGCGTCCCGAGGGAGAGGCCGATGACACCCGTCCTGCACGTCTGCACCACCTGCCGCGCCGGCCTGCCGCTCATCGAGGGACAGCCGGTGCGCGGCCGGCTGATGCACGACGCGGTGGCGGCGCTGCTCGCGGCCGAACCCGAGGTGGAGCTGCGCGAGGTCGCCTGCCTGTCGAGCTGCGACGCCGGCTGCGCCGCCGCGATCTCGCAGCCGGGCAAGTGGACCTACCTGCTGGGCCGGCTCGAGCCCGCGCTGGCGCCCGACCTGCTGGCCTATGCCGCGACCTACGCCGCCTCGCGCAACGGCACCGTGCTGCCGTCCAAGCGCCCCGCATCGCTGGCGCGCGTGATCCTGGGCCGGGTGCCCGACCTTGGCGTCGCGGCATGAACAAGGTTCCGGCCACCGTCATCACCGGCTTCCTCGGCGCCGGCAAGACCACGCTGCTGCGCCATCTGATCGAGCACGCCGGCGGCCGGCGGCTCGCCATCATGGTCAACGAGTTCGGCTCGGTCGGCGTCGACGCGGCGCTGCTCCAGGGCTGCGGCATACCGGCCTGCGAGGAGGCCGACATCGTGGAGCTGGCCAATGGCTGCCTGTGCTGCACCGTGGCCGACGAGTTCCTGCCGGCGATGCAGGCGCTGCTCGACCGGCCGAACCCGCCCGAGCACATCGTCATCGAGACCTCCGGCCTGGCGTTGCCGAAGCCGCTGCTCAAGGCGTTCGGCTGGCCCACGATCCGTTCGCGGGTCACGGTGGACGGGGTGATCGCGGTGGTCGATGGCCCCGCCCTGGCCGACGGCCGCTTCGCCGACGACCCGGCGGCGGTGGCGGCGCAGCGCGCGGCGGACCCGCAGCTCGACCACGACAACCCGCTGGCCGAGGTCTACGAGGACCAGTTGCGATCGGCCGACTTGGTGGTGCTGAACAAGGCCGACCTGCTCGACGCCGCGACCCTCTCGCGGGTGCGCGGCGAGGTCGCGGCGGCGCTGCCGCGCGCGGTGCGGGTCATCGTGGCGCGCGAGGGCGAAGTCGATCCGGCGGTGCTGCTCGGGCTGAACGCCGGCGCGGAGGACGACCTGGCCGCCCGGCCGTCGCACCACGACGCGCTGGACGGCCAGCACGAGCACGACGATTTCGAGAGCTTCGTGGTGGCGCTGCCCGAGACGGACGCGCCGGACGCGCTGCTGGCGCGGCTGCGCGTTGTCGCCGAGGGCCACGCCGTGTTGCGCATGAAGGGGTTCGCCGCGGTGTCGGGCAAGCCGCTGCGGCTCGCGATCCAGGGCGTCGGCGGGCGCTTCCGCCAGCAGTTCGACCGCGCCTGGCGCGCGGGCGAGGCGCGCGCCGGGCATCTCGTGGTGATCGGCCAGAGCGGCCTCGACCGCGCCGCCATCGCGGCCGGGATACGCGGTCCCGCCTGATGCACCTGTTGGTCCGTGACGCGCGCGCGCTGGACGAGGCCGAGGCGGCGCAGGACCTCGGCCAGACCCCGGCCGAACTCGTGGCGCTGTCGTTCTCGGACGCCGATCTGGGGGCCTTGGCCGGCGCCTGGCCGGGCAGGCCGACGCTGCGGCTGGCGAGCCTGGCGCGGCTGCGCCACCCGATGTCGGTCGACCTGTATTGCGAACGGGTCGTGGCGCACGCGCGCTGCGTCGTCGTCCGCCTGCTGGGCGGCTTGGAATACTGGCGCTACGGCGCGGAGCAGGTGGCGGCGCTGTGCCGCGAGCGGGGCATCGGCCTCGCCTTGTTGCCGGGCGACGGCATCGACGACCCGCGGCTGGCGGCGCTTTCGACGCTGCCGCCCGACACGCTGGGACGGCTCGACGCCTGCTTCCGCATGGGCGGCCCCGCCAACATGGCGCGCGCGATCGCCCTCGCCGGCGGCCTGCCTGCCGACCCGGCGGAGCCGGTGCCGCAGCACGGCGTCCATGGGCTCGACCTGGTGGCGGACCGGCCGTTGGCGGCGGTGGTGTTCTACCGCTCGCATTTGCTGTCGGCGGACATCGCCCCCATCGCGGCGCTGACCGGGGCGCTGCGCGAGCGCGGCCTGGCGGTGGGGGCACTCTACGTCGGCAGCCTGAAGGCGCCGGACACCGCGGCCTATGTCGAACGCACGTTGCGTGCCTGGGCGCCCTCGGTGGTGGTGAACGCCACCGGCTTCTCCGCCCGGCGCGACGCCCACGGCTCGCCGCTCGCCGCGCCGGGCGCGCCGGTGTTGCAGGTGGTCCTCGCCGGCGGTTCGCGCGAGGCGTGGCACGGCTCCTCGCGCGGGCTGTCGCAGGCCGACCTCGCGATGCAGGTGGTGCTGCCGGAGCTGGACGGGCGGCTGCTGACCGGGGCGGTGTCGTTCAAGGCCGAAGCCGCGGCAGCGCCGGCGTTGCAATACGCCCGCATTGTGCATGTCCCGGACCCGGACGGCGTGCCGCTGGCGGC
>CAXTVL010000333.1:0-3610 GCA_964247515.1 uncultured Acetobacteraceae bacterium
CGACACGGCCTGCAGCGCCTTGACGCCGGGATAGGTCTTGGTGAGGCCTTCGAGACTCAGCAGCACGGTCATGCGCGGGCTCCCGGGGGAGGGCGCTTCCCGCCGTGGGGAAGCGCCCTCGGGCTATTGACCGAACTTGGCGACGTTGGACTTGTCGACGACGTCGACGCCGGTGTCGGTGACGGGCGGCACCTTGCCGCCCTGGCTCAACTTGTCGAGTTGGTCGATCGAGCCGATGCCCATGGCGAGCGGCCGCTGGCCCACCAGTGTCGTGGCGTAGCCTTCCTTCAGCAGCTTGATCTGCGACGGCAGCGTGTCGAACGAGACGATGACGAACTTGCCGCTCTTGAGGTCGGCGGCCTTGTTCTTCAGCGCCCGCGTGTAGGCGGCCGGGGCGAACATCGGCCAGCCGCCGGAGAAGTAGATGCCGTCGAGGTTGCGGTTCTTCGCCAGCATGTCCTGGATGAGCTGGACCCCGGTGCTGGAATCATCGTTGCAGGAATACGGCGAGCCGGAGACTTCCTTGAACTTGTCGCCGAGCTTGGACTTGAAGCCCTTGATGCGGTCGTTGAGGTTCTGCGCCGACAGCCCGCCGGTCAGCACCGCGTAGGTGCCGCCGTTGGGCAGCGCCTTCGCGAACGCCTCGCCGGCCGCCTCGCCGCCGGCCTCGTTGTTGGTGCCGATAAAGGCGATGCGCTTGGATTTCGGCGCGTCCGAATCGAAGGTCACGACCGGGATGTTCTTGGCCAGCGCGGCGCTGATCACCGAGCCGATCGACTCGGCGTTGTTGGGCGCGATCGAGATGCCGGCGACCTTCTTGGTGATCAGGTCGCGCACGATGCGCGCCTGCTCGGCGTCGTCGAGCTGCGCCGGGCCGGTGAACAGGCACTCGGCGCCGATCTTGGCGGCCTCCTCCTTGCAGCCCTTCTCGGCGTCTGCGTAGAACGGCACGCCGAGCGCCTTGGGCACCAGCGCGAACACCTTCTTGTCGGCGGCCCGGGCCTGGGTCGCAACCCCGAGCAGCATCGCGGTGGTGGCGACGGTGGCCAGCAACAGACGGGTCATCGGTCTCTCCCTGTGGATTTCTTGTCGGACGGTCAGCGCTTGCGCCAGACGCCCTTGCGCAACTGATCGATGAACACGGCGAACACGATGACGGAGCCCACGAACACGCCCTGCCAGTAGGCGTCGGTGCCGAGCAGCACCAGGCCGTTGCGCAGCACCTCCAGGATCACCGCGCCCACGAAGATGCCGATCACCGTGCCCTCGCCGCCGTTGAGGTTGGTGCCGCCGATCACCGCCGCGGCGATGACGCTGAGCTCCTTGCCGAGACCCTCGTTGGAGATGCCCGACGACAGGTAGCTCACCTCGACCAGCCCCGCGAGGCCCGCGAGCAGCGAGGAGATCACGTAGACGCTGATCTTCAGCCGGTCGACGTCGAGGCCGGTGAGGCGGGCCGCGCGCTCGTTGCCGCCCACCGCGTAGAGCTGGCGCCCGTAGACGCTGCGGGTCAGCACGATCCCGACCACGACCGAGAGCACCACGAAGATGATGAACGGGTTCGGCAGGCCGAGGATGTCGCCGCCGCCCAACGCGAAGAACCAGTCGCCGTCGGGCCGGAAGTTGTCGATCGCCTTGCCGCGGGTGATGATGAGCGCGAAGGCGCGGGCGATGCTCATGGTGGCGAGCGTCGGCACGAACGGCGGCATCCGCAGCTTGGTGACGCAGAACCCGTTGAACAGGCCCACCACCGCCGAGATGGCGAGTGCCGCGGCGCAGGCCAGCGGCACCGGCCAGCCCTGCGCCATGAACGCCGCCGAGGACACCGCCGAAAGGCCCCAGACGCTGCCGACCGACAGGTCGATGCCGCCGGTGATCATCACCATCGCCTGTCCCAGCACCACGATGCCGACGAAGCTCAGGTTGCGCGAATCGTTCAGCAGGTTGTCGATGCCGCGGAAGTCCGGCGCGAACACCGCCAGCGCCGCGATCATGATGATGAGGGCGGCGACGATGCCGGTCTCGCGCGATCGCAGCACGCGGATGGCGAGGCCCGGGCGGCGCCGCGCGTCGGGCGCCAACGTCGTTGAACTGCTCATGGGTTTTCCCGTTCAGCTCGGATGGTGGACCGGCGCCATGCCGTAGACCGGTGTCGCGATGCCTGCCATGCGCGCCTTGAGCTGCAGCGCCAGGAACAGCGAGTAGTGGCGCGACTGGTGCAGGTTGCCGCCGTGGAACCACAGCGCCTCCTGGTGCGTGGGCTTCCACATGTTGCGCAGCTCGCCCTCGAACGGGCCGGGATCCTTGCTGGTGCCCGAGCCGTAGCCCCAGCACTTGCCGACGCGCTCGGCGACCTCCGGGCTGATGAGCTGGGCCGCCCAGCCGTTCATCGGGCCGTAGCCGGTGGCGTAGACGATGAGGTCGGCGGGCAGCTCGCCGCCGTCGCCGAGCCGCACGCCGCGCGGCAGGATTTCGGTGACGTCGACGCCGCTGCGCAGCTTGATCTCGCCATCGGCGATCAGGTCGGAGGCGCCGACGTCGATGTAGTAGCCGGAGCCGCGGCGGACGTACTTCATGAACAGGCCGGTGTCGTCCTCGCCGAAATCGAGCAGGAAGCCGGCGGCGCGCAGCCGCTCGTAGAACGCCGCGTCGCGTTCGCGCATCTGCCGGTAGGCCGGCCGGTGGAACTCGCCCATCAGGCGGTACGGCACCGAGGCGGCCAGCAGGTCGGCCTTCTCGGTGTCGATGCCGGCCTCCAGCGCCTGCTCGGAATACAGCGCCGCCGTGGTCAGCTCGAACAGCGTCTCGACGCGGGCGATCAGCGTCGAGGAACGCTGCACCATGGTGACGTCGGCTCCGTGCTCCCAGAGGTCGGCGCAGATGTCGTGCGCGGAGTTGTTGGAGCCGATGACGACGCATTTCTGGCCGGCATAGCCCTCGCCGCCGGGATGCTTGCTGGAATGGTGCTGGGTGCCCTGGAAGGTCTCGGCGCCGGGAATGTCCGGCACGTGCGGCAGGCCGGACAGGCCGGTGGCGAGGACCAGATGCTTCGGCCGCACGGTGATCGGCGTGCCGTCACGCTCGAGCTCGACGACCCACTCGCGCGCCTCTTCGTCGTAGCGGGCGGCGGTGCAGCGGGTCGAGTTCCAGCAGTTCAGCTCCATGACGCGGGCGTACATCTCGAGCCAGTCGCCGATCTTGTCCTTGGGCGAGTAGACCGGCCAGTGGTCCGGGAACGGCAGGTACGGCATGTGGTCGTACCAGACCGGGTCGTGCAGGCAGAGCGACTTGTAGCGGCCGCGCCACTGGTCGCCGGGCCTGGCATGGGCGTCGACGATGATGGTGGGGACTTCGAGCCGGCGCAGGCGGGCACCCAGCGCCAGGCCCGCCTGGCCGCCGCCGATCACCATGACGTATGGCTGCTCGGTGATGCCCAGCGTCTCGGCCTCGTGCCGGCGCCGGTCGAGCCAGGTGCGGCGGCCGGCCTGGATGCCGTGCGCGGCGCCGGGTTCGCGGGTGCGGCCGCGCTTCTCCTCGTAACCCTTCAGCTCGGTGAGCGTGGTGAGGATGGTCCAGCACAGCCCGTCGCGCAGCCGCACGGTGCCGCGCC
>CAXTVL010000334.1:0-3608 GCA_964247515.1 uncultured Acetobacteraceae bacterium
GAAGAAGGACATGGGCGGTGCCGCCAGCGTGCTCGGCATGGCGCGGATGCTGATGCGGGCCGACCTGCCGATCCGCCTCGCGGTGCGGATCGGCTGCGTCGAGAACAGCGTCTCGGGCCAGTCCATGCGCCCGTCCGACGTGATCCGCACCCGCCGCGGCCTGTCGGTCGAGATCGGCAACACCGACGCCGAGGGCCGGCTGGTGCTGTGCGACCTGCTGGCCGAGGCGTCGGACGAGCACCCGGCGCTGCTGCTCGACTGCGCGACACTGACCGGCGCCGCGCGGGTGGCGCTCGGGCCGGACATCCCGGCGCTGTTCGCCACCGACGACGCGCTGGCGGCGGGTCTGGTGGCGGCGGGACAGCGCTGCCACGACCCGGTCTGGGCGCTGCCGCTCTGGGACGGCTACGAGTCTTGGCTCGACAGCCCGGTCGCCGACCTCAACAACGTCGCCGCCAAGCCGTTCGCGGGGGCCGTGGTGGCGGCGCTGTTCCTGCGCCGGTTCGTGGCAGCGGGCGTGCGCTGGGCGCATCTCGACCTGTACGCCTGGAACGACACCCCCCGTCCGGGACGGCCGGAAGGTGGCGAAGCGCAAGCGCTGCGTGCGGTTTTCGACTTTATCGAGGGAGGGATACCTGCTCACCGCGCCGCCGTTACATAGCCATCACGTGACCGAGATTATTATGCAACCTTTGCCTGCTGCCTGACTAAGTAATGAGCGAGACGCCCCAGCCACTCGTTACGCATCTGCCACTTCCGTTCCGGGACCGTTTTCCCGACTCTTGAAAGGACCAAACCCAATGGCTGCCTCTGCGACTGCCGACCAGCTTGTCGGAATTCTGCGGGACACGACGGTGGCGCTGGTGCGCCGCGACGGTCCCGACCTGTCTTCGCGACAACTGGGCGTGTTCTTGACCTGTTACTTGAACGAGGGCGCGCACACCGTCCGTGGCCTGGCCGCCGAGCTGAACGTGTCCAAGCCCGCGATCACCCGCGCCCTCGACCGGCTGGGCGAACTCGACCTGGCGCGCCGCAAGGTCGATCCGATGGACCGCCGCAGCGTGCTGGTGCAGCGCACGCTCAAGGGCACGGCGTTCCTGCGCGACCTGCGCGGCATCATGGGCGACGCGTCGATCATGCCGAAGAAGGTCGTGGCACCGGCGCCGGAACAGCCGTCGCGCCGCGTCGTCAACGGTTAAGGCGCGCGCGGCCTCACGGGACCGGAAGATCGGTGATGCGGCACAAATCGGCGCCCCGCTTCTCGCGGGCGTGACGGTCCGCGAGCACGAGCTTGAGGTCGAACCGGCAGCTTGACTGTCGCGCCACCGCGACCGCGCGGTCGGAGTGCGCCTCCACGGGAGATTGCAGCCTGTTCTCGCCCCATTGGCCGGAGCCGGCCGGTGTCGCGTAGAATTCGATGACGGCCTGATCGCCGCGGTTGACCAGTCGGAACGACGGGTCGTCGGCCGCCTTGCGCCCCGCTTGGCCCTTGCCCTCGCCCACGGACCCGCTCCCCACGCTGACATCCTCCGCCCGGCAGGTGTCGACGCCGCGCCGGTCCTCGGTGCGGCCCTCGGCGTAGACCACCCTGATGTCGAAGATGCAGTTGCCGTCGACCCGGCGGCGCACGGCGAAGCTGGCGCCGGCCGGCAACGGCTGCGGCAGCCGGTTGCGGCCCCAGCGTTCGTCCCCGGCCGGGGTCACGTAGAGTTCGCGGATCGCCGAGGTCGAGCGGTTGCGCAGGTTGAACGACGGGTTCTGCGTGCCTTGGGCACGGGCGGCACTGACCGCCAACGGGCCGGCCGCCAACGGGCCGGCCGCCAACAGGCCGGCCACAACGGCGATGGCGCTCATTCGCATGGCCAACTCTCCCTCACCAGGCGCCCAGCGCCGCGCGGCGCGAGCGCCACGCGACATAGGCCAGCCAAGCCGCCTGCGGCAACAGCACCAGCGGCGGCAGCAGCGGCTTGGCCTCCGGCGGCGCCGCCACGAAGGCCCACGCCCCGACGCCGCCGAACGCCGCGAACCCCCAATGCGTCATCGCCACCGCGCGCGGGTCCATGCCGCTGCGGTGCGCCACCTGGTAGAGGTGGCCGCGATGCGGTTGGGTCACGCGCTCACCGGCGACGGCGCGCCGCGCCAGGGTGAAGGCCACGTCGAACAGCACCCCCGCCAGCAGCATCGGCACCAGCAGGAACGACAGCGCCGCGGCGTCGAACCGCGCCGCGGCCCCTCCCCGCACCGCCAGCCCGTAGCCGCAGAACTGGCTGCCGACATCGCCCAGGAAGATGCGCGCGTGCGGGAAGTTGAACGGCAGGAAGCCCACCAGCCCGGCCGCCAGCAGCAGCGAGGCGGCATAGACGAACAGGCCGCCCTGCCATTGCGCCACCAGCGCCAGGAAGCCGCAGGCCACCAGCACGGTGCCGCCGGCCAGCCCGTCCAGCCCGTCGATGAAGTTGACCGCGTTGGTGGCGAACACGATCCAGGCCAAGGTCGCGGCCAGGCCCAGCCAGCCCAGCTCGACCGGGCCGATCCAGGGCAGGTTGACGCTGCGCACGTAGAGCCCGCTGGCGACCGCGGCCACCGCCGCGACCAACTGCGTCGCGAGCTTGACCGGGAACGGCCAGTCGAACACGTCGTCGAGGTAGGAGACCGCGGCGATCAGGGCGGCCCCCAGGATGAAGCCGCGGAAATACGGCTCGGCCAGCCGCGCGAAGCTCGCGTAGCCGTACAGCACCGCGAGGCCCAGCAGGAACGCCGCCACCACGCCGACGCCGCCGCCCTTGGGGGTGGCGCGGGCGTGCGCCTTGCGCGGGTCGGGCACGTCCATCACCCGGGCCGAGATCATCGCCAGCACCACCAGGGCGGACACCATCGCGAGGCCCGCGCAGAACACCAGATGACGGCCGAAGGCAGCGAGGGTCATCCGACCTGATTAGCCGCAGCCGGGCGGTTCGGGCTATAGCGGCGCCATGGCAGAGACTCGCGCGTCGCGGCGCATCGCGGTCAATTTCGGGCTCGACGCGCTGCTGGCGGCGGCGGCGGTGCCGCTCGCGAGCTGGCTCGCCGACCCGGCCGGCGACCCGTTCGCCTCGGCCGCGTTGCCGGCCTGGGGGGCCGCGGCGCTGCTGCTGGCCGGGTTGCCGTTCCGGCTGTCGATGCAGTACTGGCGCTTCGCCGGCCTGGCCGACCTGCTGGCGGTGGCGGCGGCCAGCGTGATGGCGGCCGCGATCACCACGCTGGGGTTGCACCTGGCCGGTGCCGGGGTGCCGAGCCCGGCGTTCCCGGTGCTGCACGGGCTGTGCCTGCTGCTCCTGCTGGGCGTGCCGCGCATGGGCTACCGGCTGCTCAAGGAGACTCCCGGCCGCAGCGCCGTGGCGGCACGGCCGGTGCTGCTGGTGGGGGCCGGCGAGGGTGCCGACCTGTTCCTGCGGGCGCTCGCCGGCGACCCGGCGGCGCCGTACTACCCGGTGGGCGTGCTGGCGCTGGGCCAGGGGCAGACCGGGCGGCGCGGCCCCGGCGTCGCCATCGTGGGCGGCCGGGCCGCTGCCGGCGCGGGGGGGGCGCGCCCGCCCACGGCGAGTTCGGGCAAGGTCAGCGTGTCGATC
>CAXTVL010000335.1:0-3588 GCA_964247515.1 uncultured Acetobacteraceae bacterium
GCCGAGGCCAGCGGCGACAGCCGGAGCTCCCACGCGGCGATCGCCGCCGCCAGCGTCGGGTCGGCGCGCGAGCGCACCCGTACCGCGCGCATCTCGTCGGCCGAGAGCGCGCCCAGCACGAACTCGGCCGCCAGCGTGTCGGGGTCGCCGAACCCGGGATCGCCCTCGAAATCGTCCGGACCGCTCATCTCATCCGTCTTCCAGGCAGGCGCGAAGCGTCCGCAGGCTGCGCCGGATCCAGGACTTGACGGTGCCAAGCGGCATCCGGACACGCTCGGCCACCTCGGCATGGGTGAGCCCGTCGACGAAGGCCATCGCCACCAGGCGCCGCCGGTCGGCATCGAGCGATTGCAGGCAGTGATGCAGGGCGCTCGCCTCGCTGGCACTCTGCAGCCGGGCCAGCGGGTCCGGGTCCTCGTCGGCCAGTTCCGGCAAGTCGTCGTCCGAAGCCTCGCGGCCGCGGCGGCGCGCGATGTCGAGCGCCCGGTAGCGGGCCAGGCTGAGCAGCCACGCCTCGGGGTTGCCGCGTCCGGCGTCGAAGCGGGCGGCGTTGCGCCACACCTGCAGGAAGGCGTCGTGCACGGCGTCGGCCGCCTGGGCGGGATGGCGGGTGATGCGCATGGCGACACCGTAGAGGCGCGGCGACTGCGCGCGGTACAGCGCCTCGAATGCGGCGCGGTCGCCGGCAGCGACCTGGCCCAGCAGTTCGCCGAGGGTCTGCGGGCCGCTCACCGCGCCTCGTGTCCCGCGCGGCGGCAGATCAAGCGTTCCGACAAATCCGCGCACCTTCTGCCGTCCCGCGCGACGCCGGCGCCGAAACCCGGCGCCGGACCGCGGCGTGACACTCGATGCCCCGGCCATCACCGGGGAGCATGACCGATACGACATACAGCACCGCGTTGTGATGACAAGCCGGAGACACCGGCCGTCGCTGCCACCATACGGCGGCCCACCGGCAACAGATGCAGGCTCGAATCGATCGAGTGGACGCGCCGCGTTGGCTTCCGGCACTGGCGCGGCTAAGCTCGGATCGTTGCGCGGCGGCAAGGTGCCGGCAGCCGTGCCGCAGGCTTCGCCCGCCTCCGCCCACCATCGGCCTCGAACAGGACCTGTCCGCCCCATGAGCCAGACCCGCGCCGCAGAGACCACGCCCACTTCGGCCGTCGCCACGCGCATCGCGCTGCCGGCGCTCGACGAGGACGTCGCCAGCCTGCGCCGCGCCATCGTGGCCAAGCTCACCTACTCGGTGGGCAAGGACCCGATCGTGGCCAGCGACCGCGACTGGTTCGTGGCGGTGGCGCTGACCGCGCGCGACCGCATCGTCGAGCGCTGGATGCCCAGCACCCGCTCCAGCTACGCGCAGAAGCGCAAGCGGGTGTACTATCTCTCGCTCGAGTTCCTGATCGGCCGGCTGCTGGGCGACAGCCTGAACAACCTCGGCCTGACCGAGTTGATGCGCGCGGCCCTGGCCGAACTGGGCGTCGACCTCGAGCGGCTGCGCGAGGTGGAGCCGGACGCGGCGCTGGGCAATGGCGGCCTGGGCCGGCTCGCCGCCTGCTTCATGGAGAGCATGGCGACCCTCTCGGTCGCGGCCTACGGCTACGGCATCCGCTACAACCACGGCCTGTTCCGCCAGGCGATCCAGGAGGGCTGGCAGCGCGAGTACCCGGAGGGCTGGCTCTCCTCCGGCAATCCGTGGGAGTTCGAGCGCCCGGAGGTCGAGTACAGCGTGGGCTTCGGCGGCCGGGTCGAGCAGGTCGAGGCGCCGGACGGCAGCGTGGGCCACGCCTGGCGCCCGTCCGAGACGGTGAGCGCGGTCGCCTACGACATCCCGGTGGTGGGCTGGCGCGGCAAGCACGTCAACACGCTGCGGCTGTGGTCCTCGCGCGCGCCCGACCCGCTGCGGCTCGACGCGTTCAACCGCGGCGACCACGTGGGCGCACTGGCCGAGCGCAGCCGTGCCAACGCCATCAGCCAGGTGCTCTATCCCAGCGACGAGACGCCCGCCGGCCAGGAGCTGCGGCTGCGCCAGGAGTTCTTCTTCTCCTCGGCCAGCCTGCAGGACCTGCTGCGCCGCCACGTCCGCCAGCACGGCGACCCGCGCACCCTGCCCGACCAGGCGGCGATCCAGCTCAACGACACCCACCCCTCGATCGCGGTGCCGGAGCTGATGCGCCTGCTGGTCGACGAGCACGGCATCGACTGGGACGAGGCCTGGCGCATCACGGTGGCGACGTTCAGCTACACCAACCACACGCTGTTGCCGGAGGCGCTGGAGAGCTGGCCGGTGCCGCTGCTGGAACGGCTGCTGCCGCGCCACATGCAGATCATCTACCTGCTCAACTGGCAGCACCTGAACCGCGTCAACGACGCCGCCCCCGGCGGCAAGGCGGACACCGAGCTGCTCGGCTCGATGTCGCTGATCGACGAGGGCAGCGGAAGGCGGGTCCGCATGGGCACGCTGGCGTTCGTGGGCTCGCACAAGGTCAACGGCGTCTCCGGGCTGCACACAGAACTGATGCAGCAGACCGTGTTCCGCGACCTGAACGCGCTCTACCCCGACCGCATCGTCAACAAGACCAACGGCATCACCTTCCGCCGCTGGCTGTTCGAGGCCAATCCCGGCCTCACCTCGGTGCTGGTGGACGTGGTGGGCGAGCGGGTGATGGACGACCCGCTGGCGCTGCTCGATCTGGCGCGGCACGCCGACGACAGCGGCCTGCACGACCGGCTGCGCACGGTCAAGCGCGCCAACAAGGTGGCGCTGTCCAAGCTCATCCTCGACCGCATGGACATCAGGGTCGATCCGGACGCGATGTTCGACGTGCAGATCAAGCGCATCCACGAATACAAGCGCCAGTTGCTCAACATCCTGGAGACGGTGGCGCTGTACGACGCGATGCGCGCGCAGCCGATGCGCGAGTGGGTGCCGCGCGTCAAGATCTTCGCCGGCAAGGCGGCGGCGAGCTACCATGTCGCCAAGCTCATCATCAAGCTGATCAACGACGTGGCGCGCATCGTCAACGGCGATCCCACGCTGCGCGGCGCGCTCAAGGTGGTGTTCATCCCGAACTACAACGTCTCGCTGGCCGAGATGGTGGTCCCCGCCGCCGACCTGTCGGAGCAGATCTCGACCGCGGGCATGGAGGCGTCCGGCACCGGCAACATGAAGCTGGCGCTCAACGGCGCGCTCACCATCGGCACCATGGACGGCGCCAACGTCGAGATCCACCAGCATGTCGGCGCCGACAACATCTTCATCTTCGGCATGACCGCCGAGCAGGTCGCGGCACACCGACGTTCCGGTGCCGGCACCGCCGAGTTCGTGAGCCGCTCCGACATGCTGCGCGAGGTGCTGGACGCGGTGGGCTCCGGCGTGTTCTCGCCGCGCGAGGTGGGCCGCTTCGCCGAGCTCGTGAACCTGCTCGTCAACAACGACCATTTCCTCGTCACCGCCGATTTCGACAGCTACGCCGCCACACAGCGGCTGGTCGCGGACCGTTGGCGCGAGCCCGCGCGCTGGTGGCGCTCGAGCGTGCTGAACACCGCCGGCATGGGCTGGTTCTCCTCCGACCGCACCATCGGCGA
>CAXTVL010000336.1:0-3578 GCA_964247515.1 uncultured Acetobacteraceae bacterium
CCTATCGTGCCTGGGGCGATGCCGCGCAGCCGCGCATCGTGCTGCTGCACGGCTTGGCGGCCGATCTGCAGAGCTGGGCCGGCCTGGCCGCCATGCTGGCGCGCGCCGGTCGGCATGTCGTGGCGCTCGACCTGCCGGGCCATGGCGGCACCGAGCTCGCCGCGTCCAACGTGGACGCCATGGCGGCGGCGGTGGCCGCGTGCCTCGACCGCCTGGACGGGGGCGCAATGGAGTTGGCGGGCCATTCGGTCGGCGGCGCGGTCGCGGCGCGGGTGGCGCGGCTGGCGCCCGCGCGGGTGCGACGGCTGACGTTGCTGGCGCCCGCGGGCTTGGACCGGGAGATCGATCTCGGCTTCATTCGCGGCATCGCCGGCGCGCGCTCGGCTGGCGCATTGCGGCACCTGCTCCGCCGCCTCGCGGTCCGGCCAGCGGCACTCTCGACGCAGCAGCTGGAGGCGATGGTGGCAGAGCTGTCGCGCGGACGGCTGGCCGGCTTGGTGGAGACGCTGGTGGACGCAGGCGGGCAGCAGGTCGACATCACCGCCGACCTGCGGGCGCTGCCGATGCCGGCGCGCGTGGTCTGGGGCGTGCAGGACCGGATCATTCCCTGGACCCAGGCCAGCCAGGCCGGCAGCCGGGTGGCGGTCCACCTGATCCAGGACGCCGGGCACGCGCCGCACTGGGACCAGCCGGCGGAGGTGGCGGCGTTGTTCGAATGACTTCGAGGCTGAACCAACAACACAAGGGGAAAACGATCGTGAGCGACGACAACTCGACCATCATCCAGCCGACCCGCCGCAGGCTGCTCCGCGCCGCCGCGGCGGTGGCCGGCGGCGTGCAACTGGCGCAGTTCACGCTGGGCAGCACGCCGGCGCTGGCGCAGGACAAGGCCCGCCCGGTCAAGCTCGCCGTGGTGGCGCAGCAGATGTCGGCCCAGTCCGACCAGCGGAGCTGGGCCGGGTTCCAGCAATGGCTGAAATCGACCGGTCTCGACAAGAGCTGGAACGTCACCATGACCGACGCCAAGGGCGACCCCGGCGCGCTGGTCAGCCAGATCGAGAACGCCATCACCGCCAAATCCGACGCGATCCTGGTGATGTATGGCACGCTGACCGCGGCGCACAGCGCGCTCGACGACCTGGCGCGCTCGAACATCCCGTTCTTCAGCCTCGACAGCGGCTGGCAGGCGCCGGCGATCGCCGACATCACCAGCAACAACTGGGTGATGGGCGGCCAGTTCTCGCAGTACATGGTCGACCGGCTGCTGGGCGAGGGCAAGCAGAAGGCGCAGATCTGCGCCATCATCGCCAACTTCCACCACGGCACCCGCAAGCGCGGCAAGGTGATGCGCGCGGTGCTGAGCGAGAACGAGTGGATCAGCCTCAACGCCGAGCGCGTGATCCAGTACGCGGGCTTCTACGAGGCGACGCAGAACGTGGTGAACGACTGGTTGGCGCGCTACGGAAACGACCTCGACGCGATCTGGTGCCCGTGGGACGAGCCGGGCATGGCGGCGTCCGAGGTGATCAAGTCGCGCGGGATGCAGGACCGGGTGTTCGTGGTCTCCGCCGACGGCCATCCCACGGCGCTCGACCGGATGCGCGACCCGTCCTACCCGCTCAAGGCCACCACGGCGCAGGCGTTCGAGATCTGGGGCGCCTACACCGGCTGGCTGATCAACGAGATCGTGGGCAAGGGCCGCCCCGCGAAGCAGGTCGTGCCGGTGCCGACGGTGGAGTTCCCGGCGCCGCTGCTGGTCAACGGCGTCAACGTGCCAGCCGCCGGCACGCCGACCTACGAGGCGACCGACCTCTACTACATCTACCGGGACCGGGCGCTTGCGGGCATGAAGGCTTGACGGCGATGCGGGCGGAGATCGACCTCCGCCCGCACGCCGCGACCGCCGCGCCGGAGCCGCTCTTGCAGGCCAATGCGGTCGGCAAGAGCTTCCTCGGCACGGTGGCGCTGGAGGCGGTGGATTTCGAGCTGCGCGCCGGCGAGATGCTGGCGCTGGTCGGTGCCAACGGGGCCGGCAAGTCGACGCTGGTGAAGATCGTCTGCGGCGCCGTTATGCCGGACACCGGGACCATGCGGGTCGCCGGCCAGGCGGTGCGGTTCCGCACCGTGACGGACGCCCTGGCCGCCGGCATCGCGGTGGCGCACCAGCAGGTCGCAATCATCCTTCCGCTCACCGGCGCCGAGAACATCATGCTGGGACGCGAGCCGCGCCGGGGCGGCTTCATCCACGACCGCTCCCTAGTGGCGCAGGCGCAGGCCCTGGCCGACCGCTTCGGCGTGCGCATCGATTTGTCGCGCGAATGCGACACGCTGAGCTTGGGCGAGCTGAAGATCCTCGACATCCTGAAGGCTTTGGCGACCGAGCCGCGCATCCTGATCCTTGACGAGCCGACCGCCTCGCTCACGCTGGCCGAGACGCAGTTGCTGTTCGCCTTCCTCGCCGACCTGAAGCGGCGCGGCCTCGGCATCCTGTTCATCTCGCACCATCTGGCCGAGGTGTTCGCGCATTGCGACCGGGTCGTGGTGCTGAAGGACGGGCGCAAGGTGCATGACGGCGCCGTCGCCAATGTGGCGTTGCCCGAAGTGGTGCGGCTCATGGTCGGGCGCACGATCGAGCAGACCGATTGGCATAGCCATGCCGTGCCCGAAGCCGAGGCCGTGGCGCTGCGTGGGATGCGGGTGGGCCGCCTCGACGTGCCCGAACTGCTGGTGCGTCGCGGCGAGGTGGTGGGCGTTGCCGGCACGCTGGGTGCGGGACAGACCCTGCTGCTGGAACGGCTCGCCGGTGTGGCCCACCCGGCCGCGGCGGAGGCGGCGCGGATCGGCGAGCTGCGCCGGCTGCCGCGCAGCGTCGCGGAGGCGATCGAGCACGGCGTCTACCTGGTCTCCGACGACCGGCTGCGCAAGGCGATCTTCCGCGGCCTGTCGGTCGAGGAGAACGTGCTGGCCGGCTCGCTCGCGAAGTTCAGCGCGCGGGGCTTCATGCGCCTGCGCCCCGCCTTGGCGGCCGTGCGTGGCATCATCGCTCGGTTGCGCATCAAGTGCGACGGGCCGCACCAGGAAGTGCTGCAACTATCAGGCGGCAACCAGCAGAAGGCGGTGTTCGGCCGCTGGCTGGCTCGTATCGGGGAGGGTAGCCAGGCGCCGGTGCTGCTGCTCGACAACCCGACCGAAGGGGTCGATGTCGGCAGCAAGGCCGAGCTCTACGCGCTGATCCGCAACCTCGCGCGCGATGGTGCGGCGGTGCTGATCGCCTCCGCCGAGTTCTCCGAGCTGACCGCGTTGTGCGACCGGGTGTATTGCGTGAGCGGCAGCCGCTTGGCGTCCTGCCTGCCGCGCGAGGAGCTATCCGAGGACCGGCTGCTGCTGGAGGTGAACTGATGTCCAGCACCGCGATCTCACCCGGCCGCATCCGCTATAGCCATTGGGCGGCGCGCTACGGCACCGTCGCCGCCGCCGTGCTGATCTTCGCGGTGTTCGCGCTGGCCAGCGACCGCTTCATCTCGGCCGCCAACATCAGCAACATCCTGGTGCAGATCTCCGTGCTGATGGTGATCTCC
>CAXTVL010000337.1:0-1069 GCA_964247515.1 uncultured Acetobacteraceae bacterium
CGGGCATCCCGGACATGCAGAGCCGCGCCGCCAAGCTCGGCATCTACAACGTCGACCCGGCGGTGCGCTTCTGGGCGACGCCGCCGATCCATGGCTGCCTCACCCCCGAGGTGGTGCATCCGGCCGCCTTCACCTACCGGCTGCCCGACCAGGTGAGCTTCGCCGAGGGCGCCATGGTCGAGCCGTTCGCGATCGGGATGCAGGCGGCGCTGCGGGCCAGGATCAAGCCGGGCGATGTGGCTCTCGTGACCGGCAGCGGACCCATCGGCATCATGGTGGCGTTGGCCGCCCTGGCCGGCGGCTGCTCCAAGGTGTTCGTCTCGGACCTGGTGGAGGAGAAGCTGGCGATCGCCGGCGGCTATCCCGGGATCGTGCCGGTCAACATCCGTGGGCAGGACCTCGCGGCCACGATCCGCGACGCCACCGCCGGGTGGGGCGCCGACATCGTGTTCGAGGCCAGCGGCGCGCCGGCGGTCTACAAGACGCTATTTTCCCTGGTGGCGCCCGGCGGCTGCGTCGTGCTGGTGGGGATGCCGGTCGATCCGGTGCCGGTCGACATCGTGGCGGCGCAATCGAAGGAAGTGCGGATCGAGACGGTGTTCCGCTACGCCAACATCTATGACAGGGCGATCGCGCTGATCGCCTCGGGCAAGGTCGACCTGAAGCCGCTGGTGTCGCGCACCTTCGCCTTCCGCGACAGCGTGGCGGCGTTCGAGCGGGCGGCGGCGGCGCATCCGACCGACGTCAAGATCCAGATCGCGTTCCCGGACTGATGCAAGGCGCGGGCGGGCTCAAGGCTCGGGCGGGGCCGGCGGCGCGCCGGGGTCGCCCTCGACGCATTCCAGGAACGTCTCCGTGGTGTTGGTCCAGGTCGAGACCACCTTGCGGTTGGCCCATTCCGTGTAGCTGATCGAGTCGGCCCGGAACCGCGCCATGGCGGGGCATTGCGGGTCCGGGTGGATGACCATGGTCGAGTTGAGCGGCCCGGCCTGCACGCCGTCGGGCATGGTGACGCCCGGTTTGTCCGGCGTCTGCGGCGCGTCCTGTGCCCTGGCCGGGACCGTTGCGG
>CAXTVL010000337.1:1079-3574 GCA_964247515.1 uncultured Acetobacteraceae bacterium
ACGCGAGCAGGACCAGGGCGACGCGCGTCGAGCGCTCCCCGCATGATGCTGGCCATACCCGCGACATCGGTGCCACTCCTTGCGACCGCGCGATGATGTGGCGCGTGCGTGCCGCCGGCAAGGCAAATGGCCGCGACGCCGGCGTCACCGCTGCGCGGCGTGCCAGCCAGGCGCCTGATAGGCCGGCGCGTTCGAGGCGGCGAGCGGCGGGCGGCCCAGCATCGCGTCGGCTGCCTTCTCGCCGATCATGATGGTGGGGGCGTTGAGGTTGCCGGTGGTGACGTGCGGCATGATCGAGCTGTCGACCACCCGCAAGCCCTCGAGGCCGATCACCCGCGCCTGCGGGTCGACCACGGCGAGCGGATCGGACGGATCGCCCATGCGGCAGGTGCCGCACGGGTGATAGGCGCTCTCGACGTGCTGGCGCACGAACTCGTCGATCCGCGCGTCGGTGGTGACGGCCTCGCCCGGCTGGATCTCGCGGCCACGGTACGGGTCGAACGCGGCTTGGGCGAAGATCTCGCGGGTCAGGCGGACACAGGCGCGGAACTCGGCCCAGTCCTCCGGCTCGCTCATGTAGTTGAAGCGGATGCGCGGAGCGGCGGTGGGGTCGGCCGAGGCGAGGCGGACCCAGCCGCGGCTGCGGCTGCGCATCGGGCCGACATGCGCCTGGAAGCCGTGCCCCTCGGCGACGGCGCGGCCGTCGTAGCGCACCGCGAGCGGCAGGAAATGGTACTGGATGTCGGGGTACGGCACGCCCGCCCGGCTGCGGATGAAGCCGCAGCTCTCGAAATGGTTGGTCGCCCCAAGTCCATCACGGCGCAGCAGCCAGCGGGCGCCGATCGCCGCCTTGGCCAGCGGCTTCTGCGTCGGGTAGAGCGTGACCGGCAGCTTGCTCGCCACCTGGAAGTAGAATTCGAGGTGGTCCTGCAGGTTCCGGCCCACCCCCGGCAGGTCGTGGCGCACCGCGATGCCGTGCTCGGCGAGCTGCGGCCCCGGTCCCACGCCCGACAGCAGCAGCAGTTGCGGCGAGGCGATCGGCCCGCCGGCCAGCACCACCTCGCCCGCCACGGCCAACCGGGTCTCGCCGTGCCGGGTGTAGCGCACGCCGCTGGCGCGGCGGCCGTCGAAGGTCACGGCGGTGGCGCGGGCGTGGGTCAGCACGGTGAGGTTGGGCCGCGCCATCGCCGGGCGCAGGTAGGCGTTGGCGGCGCTCCAGCGCCGGCCGGCGTGGACGGTCATGTCCATGCGGCCGAAGCCTTCCTGCTGGAAGCCGTTGATGTCCTCGGTCACGGGATAGCCGGCCTGCCGCCCGGCTTCGATCCAGGCTTGGTAGAGCGGGTTGTCCAGCGCCCCGGTGCGGGTGCGCAACGGCCCGTCGCCGCCGCGGTACTCGTCCCCGCCGGCGGCGCGGCCCTCCGCCCTGCGAAAATACGGCAGCACGTCGCGGTAGCCCCAGCCGCGGGCACCGGCCTCCTCCCAGCGGTCGAAGTCGAACGGGTTGCCGCGCACGTAGACCATGCCGTTGATCGACGACGAGCCGCCCAGCACCTTGCCGCGCGGCGTGTTCATCACCCGCCCGCCGAGATGCGGCTCCGGCTCGCTCTGGTAGCCCCAGTTGTACTTCGCCATGTTCATCGGCATCGACAGCGCCGCCGGCATCTGGATCAGGGCCGAGCGGTCGGATCCGCCGAACTCCAGCAGCAACACGCGATGGCGCGGGTCCTCGCTCAGCCGGTCGGCCAGCACGCAGCCGGCGGAACCGGCGCCCACGATGATATAGTCGTACTCGGAAGCGGCGTCGGGCATGGTGCCACCAGGGGAGAGAGTGCGAATGAGCGAGGATGCACGCATTGCGGCGATCCTGCGACGGGTGCGTAGCGTGGCGATGGTCGGCGCGTCCAACCGGCCGGAGCGGCCGAGTTACGGCGTCATGCGCTTCCTGCAGGCGCACGGCTTCGCCGTGACCCCGGTCAACCCCGGCCTCGCCGGGCAGGAGTTGCTCGGCGAGACGGTTCGGGCGCGGCTGGAGGACGTGGCGCCGCCGCCCGACATGGTGGACATCTTCCGCGCCTCGGAGCAGGCGGGTGCCGTGGTCGACACGGCGGTGGCGCTCGGCATCGGTGTCGTGTGGATGCAGTTGGGGGTGGTCGACGAGGCGGCGGCGGCACGGGCGAGCGCGGCGGGCGTCGAGGTGGTGATGGACCGCTGCCCGGCGATCGAGTGGGCGCGGCTGGGCCTCGGCTGAGATGCCCTCGTTCCCGCTGATCGACAGTCACGTCCACCTGTACGACCCGGCGCTGCTGCCGTATGGCTGGCTGCGCGGCGACCCCGTGCTCGACCGTCGCAGCACCCTGGCCGGGTTCGACGCCGCGTGCGAGGGCGTGGCCGTCGAGCGGGTGGTGTTCGTCGAGGTCGCGGTCGACCCCGGCCACCATTTGAGCGAGGCGGCGCGGGCGGAGGCATGGGCCGACGCCGCCCCGCGCATAGCGGCC
>CAXTVL010000338.1:0-3573 GCA_964247515.1 uncultured Acetobacteraceae bacterium
GGCGCCGCCGCCTTGGCGGTCGACTTGGCGGCGGGGCGGCCGACCGCCTTGGCAGCCGCCTTGACCGGAGCGGCGGATTTGCGTCCCGGCTTGGCGGCCGGTGTCGCGGCGATGCGCGCGGGCGGCTTCGCGGCGCGCACGGGCGCCTTGGGCGCGGTCTTTGCCTTGGGCGCGGCCTTCTTTGCCGTGGCGGCCCTGGCCGGTGCCTTGGCGACGGCCTTGCCCGTCTTGGCCGGCGCGGCCTTGGTGGCGCCGGTCTTGGTGGCGCCGGTCTTGGTGGCGCCGGTCTTGGTGGTTGCGGCCTTGGCGGCGGCAGCCTTGGCGCCGCCCGTGCTGACGTTCGTCCTTGCACTCACCTTGGGAGTCGCCTTGGCGCCAACCTTCGCGGCCGGCTTGGCCGCGGCGCGAGGGCTCGCGGGGCGGGCCGCCGATTTGCGCGGGGCCGAACGCATCGCCATCGGCTGCGCCTTGGTGCCGGGGCTGCGTGGGGTGTCGTCACTGGTCATGACTGGAAGCTCCATGAAAAAACCTGTTCGGTCGCAGGCTGGACGCGGTGGGATCGCAACACGGCGGGATGCCGGCAGGTTGCGTCGATGCCCTCGGTCGGCTCCCGAGGAGGTCTGTCTCGATGGTCTCCGTCTGGCTTTCCGCACCGTGGCACCTGCAGAGTTCAGAGATGGACGCCCGCCGCGGGGCCCGGATTTTCCGGGTGACGCGGCCGGCGCCACCGCTTGCGAATCGTATCGATCGCCAGCACGTCACCGCTATCTGCCTTCCCGGTTCGCGATGTCAATAAAAACCAAATGGTTTGTTGTGCCGGCGGCGAACAACTTGCCCGTTCTCGCGTGGCGGGGACGCGCGACCGCTGCGCGCGGCGGCTTGTGGTGGCGCCGCCGGGGGATCATGTAGCACGCGTGACCAAACGACCCGCGCCATCGGGCCGACATTGAACCTGAGGTGACGCAATGCCGGACACGCCGCTGCCCAGCGACCAATTTTCCAGCGCGCCATTGCCGGTTTCGGATGCCGCCTCGCCGGCGCCACCAGCCACGCTGCGCTGGCAGCCGGACCGCTCGGCACGTGCCGACGCGTGGCCGATGCCGCCGCTGTTGCTGGCGCTGGCGCGCGGCTTTGCCTGCCGCTGTCCCGCCTGCGGCCAGACCAAGCTGTTCCGCGGCTACCTCAAGGTCGTGCCCGAGTGCATGAACTGCGGCGCGCCCTTGGGCCTGGCGCGGGCCGACGACGCGCCGCCGTATTTCACCATCTTCATCGTGGGCCATGTCGTCGTGGGCGGCATGGTGATGCTGGAGAACGCCAAGGCGCCGCCGTTGTGGGTGCACGCGGCGATCTGGCTGCCGCTCACGCTGGTGATGTCGCTGGGGCTGCTGCGCCCGATCAAGGGCGCCACGGTCGGGCTTATGCTCAAGCTCGGGATGCTCAAGCCCGTCGAAGATGCCTGAGGCTATCGATGCCTGAGACTGCGGCCGCCACGGCCCGGATCGGGCGGGTGACGGTCGCCGCCGAGCCGGTGCGGCCGCTCTCGCCGCGCCACGAGGTCGAGCGCACGCAGGCGGTCGCCGATCTCGAGAGCGAGCGCGGCTTCGCGCCCTGCGACTCCCGCGTGGCCGCCCTCGCCCGCATCCTGCACGTGGCGGTCGAGCCAGGTCGCCTGGTGTTCGACCTGCGCCGCGGCGACGCGTCCTCGGTCGCGGCGCACGCGCTGGCCCTGGGGCCGTTCCGCGCCGCGATCCGCGAATACAACCTGATCGTCGACAGCCACGAGGCGGCGGTGATGGAAGGCAACGCCGAGCGCATCCAGGCCATCGACATGGGACGGCGCGGCCTGCATAATTCCGGAAGCGAATTGGTTTCGGCGCGCCTCGCGGGCAAGATCGCGGTGGACCAGGAGGCGGCGCGGCGGCTGTTCACGCTGCTCTGCGTGCTGCAGCGGCGCGACTGAAAAAGTTAGGATTCGACCGGAATGTTTGCATGAGGATTGAAGGCGCGTCGTATCGCAGCGTGTGGGTCGACGCCGAGGATGGCTGGTCGGTTCGCATCTTCGACCAGACCCGGCTGCCGTGGGCGCTCGACATCCTGCGGCTGACCGAGGTGGCGCAGGCGGCGCACGCGATCCGCGCCATGCAGGTGCGCGGCGCGCCGCTGATCGGCGCGGTGGCAGCCTACGGCGTGGCGCTCGCGGTGCGCGCCGACCCGTCGGGCGAGGGCATGGAGCGGGACTGCGCGATGTTGGAACGGGCGCGGCCCACCGCCGTCAACCTGCGCTGGGCGGTCGAGCGGATGCTGACCGTGCTGCGCAACACCCGTCCAGCCGATCGGGCGCGCGTGGCCTACGCCGAGGCCGCCGCCATCGCCGACGAGGACGCGGCGCAGTGCGAGGCGATCGGCGAGCACGGCGTCGGTCTGATCGCCGACGTGGCGATGCGCCGCCCCGGCCGCCCGGTGCAGGTGCTGACGCACTGCAACGCCGGCTGGCTCGCGACCGTCGATTGGGGCACCGCCCTGGCGCCGATCTACAAGGCGTTCGAGCGGGGCATCGACCTGCATGTCTGGGTCGACGAGACGCGGCCGCGCAACCAGGGCGCGGCGCTGACCGCGTTCGAGCTGGGCGGCCACGGGGTCGCGCACACCGTCGTCGCCGACAACGCCGGCGGCCACCTGATGCAGCGCGGCGACGTCGACCTGGTGATCGTGGGCACCGACCGCGTGACCCGCGCGGGCGACGTCGCCAACAAGGTCGGCACCTACCTGAAGGCGCTGGCGGCGCACGACAACGGCGTGCCGTTCTGGGTCGCCACCCCGTCCACCACGCTCGATTGGAGGCTGCGCGACGGCGTGGCCGGCATCCCGATCGAGGAGCGCGACGCGGACGAGGTGGCGACCGTGACCGGCCGCACCGAGGCGGGCGAGATCGCCACCGTGCGGGTGATCCCGCCGGGCAGCGCCGCCGCCAACCCGGCGTTCGACGTGACGCCGGCGCGGCTCGTCACCGGCCTCATCACCGAGCGCGGGCGCTGCGCCGCCACGGAGGATGGGCTGCTGGCGCTGTTCCCCGAGCAGCGCTGAACGTCGGTGCGGCGCGGCGCGGCGTTGCTGGCGTCATTGGCGCTCGCCGCCTGCGCCGGCCAGCACCGTCCGGCCTCGGTCGCGCGTGGCGGGCCGGCGGAGGTGCCGCACGTCCCCGACTTCGCCTCCCGCCCGTACGAGCCGTTCAGCCGCGCGGCCGCGGTGGCGATCGCGTTGCGCGAGTGGCGGCTGTTCGGCCAGTCGGTCGATGACGACCCTCCCGGCACCCGCCCGCCGCCGGACGCGCAAGACAAGCCCGAGCGGCAGCAGGGTTTGTGGCAGCGGGTCGGCGAATACTGGTATCTCGGGCAGGACGCCGAGCGGCCGGAGGCGCGCTGGACCGGCCTGCACGACGGCGACGGCCGCGAGTTCCCGGCCGACGAGGATGCCGATTACGCCTGGTCCGCGGCCTTCGTCAGCTACGTCATGCGCAGCGCCGGTGCCGCAGCGCGGTTCCCGTACTCGCCGGCGCACCACACCTACATCGAC
>CAXTVL010000339.1:0-3573 GCA_964247515.1 uncultured Acetobacteraceae bacterium
CAGCTCCGACGCCTGCTCGGCCAACGCGTCGCAGCGGTCGAGCAACCGGTCGAACACATGACGCAGGCCGGGCGTCGCGGCGGCGCCGCGCAGGTCGTCGACGCCGGACCCGGCCGCCGCGAGCAGGTCCGCCGGCAGGTAGCAGCGGTCCAGCGCCGCCAAGTCCTTGGCGCAGTCCTGCACATGGTTCAGCACCTGCAGCACGGCGCACAGCGCGTCCGAGGCGGGCCAGGTGTCGCGCCGCTCGCCGTGCAGGTCGAGCACGTGGCGCCCGACCGGCATCGCCGAGCGCCGGCAATAGTCGAGCAGCTCGTCCCAATCGGCGTAGCGCGACTTGCTGGCGTCCTGGCGGAACGCGTCCAGCAGGTCGTGCGCGTGGCGGGCGGTGACGCCGGTGGCGGCGAGGCTCGCGCGCAGTCCGGCGGCGCTCGGGCTGCCATGCGCCCGCGCCCCGTCCAGCACCGCCCGCATCGCGTCGAGCCGGGCCAGCTTGTCGGCGGCCGGCAGCGTGGCGCTGTCGGCGATGTCGTCGGCGTTGCGGGCGAAGCGGTAGAAGGCGTGGACGTGCGGGCGCAGCCGGCGGCCCACCAGCACCGAGCCCACCGGGAAGTTCTCGTCGGCGCGGTCCTTGCCCGACCAGCTCTCGACGTCCAGCACCGTGTCGCTCATGTCGCGGCCTTGGCGTAGGCGCGCGCCTTCCAGACCACGCCGGCGCCGAAATGGTGCTGCCAGGCCGAGCCGAGCGTGGCCGCGACGTAGAACCCGGCGATGGCCGGCAGCAGCGGCGCCCAGGCCCACGAGACGCCGGACCGGCGCAGCGTCGGCACGAAGCTCGCGGCCATGACGCTGTGGCCGAGCCAGACGCGCCCGCCCGGCTTGACCGCGCGGGCCAGCGCCACGTCGTCGATCAAGGCGCCGGCGATGGCGGCGATGCCGCCGACCCGCTCCAGCGCCGCGCGGCGCACCAGCACCGTGCCGCCGGCCGCCGCCGCGGTGGCGCGCAGCCCGTCGTTGACCCAGGCGAACGGGTAGAGGAGCTGGAACAGGTAGACGAAGGCCGGGACCAGCGCCCGCTCGGCCCAGTCGACGCAGCGCAGCGCCACCATCTCGGACACCAGGTCGGCGCCCTGGCGCTCGGCGGCGGCCACCAGCGTCGCGACGTGGGCGGGGTCGTGCTCGATGTCGGCGTCGGTCAGCAGCAGCCAGGGCGCGTCGGTGCGGGCGACGCCCTGGTGCACCGCCCACAGCTTGCCGGCCCAGCCAGGTGGCCGGGCGGTGCCGCGCAGCACGGTCAAGCAGTCGGCGCTGGGCAGCGCGCACGCGATGACAGCGGTGTTATCGGCGCTGCCGTCGTCGACCAGCACGATCCGCAACGGCCCGGCATAGTCCTGCCGCAGCAGCGAGCCCACCGAGCGCGCCACCACCGCCGCCTCGTCACGGGCCGGCACCACCACCGCGACCGCCGGGGCCAGCACCGGGGCGGCGGTCGGCAGCGTCGGTCCGGCTTGCCAAAACCGCCCATGCAACATGTACAAGTACAGCCAGGCCGCCAGCGCCAGGGTCGCCAGCACGCTCACGCCGGGAGTGTCCCGTTGGCGCGGAACCAGGCCAGCGCGTCGGCAATGGCGGCGCGTGGCGGGCGCGGCGCGTAACCCAGCTCGGCGCGCGCCTTGGCATCGGTGAAGAACATCGTCTTGCGCGCCATGCGGACGTGGTCGCGCGTCACCCGCGGCTCGATGGCGCCCACGAACTCCAGCGCCTCGCTCGCCAGCGCCAGCGGCCACACCGCCTGCCAGGGCAGCCGCCGCCGGCTCCGCTTGCGCCCGGTCACGTCGTCGACCAGCGCCAGGATGTGCGCCAGCGTCAGGTTCTCGCTGCCCAGGATGTAGCGCTCGCCGACCCGGCCCCGGTCGAGCGCCAGCAGGTGCCCATGCGCCACGTCGTCGACGTGGACGAGATTGAGGCCGGTGTCGAGATAGGCCGGCATCCGGCCGCTCGCGGCGTCGGCGATCATCTGCCCGGTCGGCGTCGGCTTGATGTCGCGCGGTCCGCCCGGGCTCGACGGGTTGCCGCTCACCGCCGGCAGCCCCCGCTCGCGCACCAGCGCCAGCACCGCCTGCTCGGCCCGGTATTTCGACTTCTTGTAGGCGCCGACGATCCGCTCCTCCTCGACCGGCGTGCCCTCATCGGCCGGGCTGCCGTCGGCGGTGAGGCCGAGGGCGGCGACGCTGCTGCAATAGACCACGCGCTCGACGCCGGCATCGAGGGCCGCCAGCATCAGCGCCTCGGTCCCGGCGACGTTGGCCTGCATCATGCGGTGCGGGTCGGGCACCCAGATGCGGTAATCGGCGGCGACATGGAACAGCGTGCGGCAGCCGGCGACGGCGGCGGCCAGGCTGTCCGGCTGGCGCAGGTCGCCCGTCACCAGCTCGACCGGCAGGCCGTCCAGGTTGCGCAGGTCGCTATCGGCGCGCGCCAGCGCCCGCACCGGCACGTCGCGCGCCAGCAACGCCCGCACCACGGCCGACCCCACGAACCCGGTCCCTCCGGTCACCAACGTCAGGTCGTTCGACATTACGGCTGTATATCCTGCAAGGCAGCACTTCCCAAACGCGCTCAGGACGCGCCGGCTTGCATGGAAACGGGAATTTTAGGATCGGCGACGAACCGGATCGCGCCGCCCAGCGCCGGCGCCCGGTCTCGGAACAGCGGCGCGAAGGTGGCGGTAATGCCGATTTGGCCGACTCCAGGGCGGAGTCCGCGCGACACCGGGCCGCCTTGGGCGGCGATGCGGGCCACCACGGCCACACTGTTGCGCGTTTGCACAGCCGCGCCGGAATCGCCATGCGGCGGCGTTCCGCTCGCGACGGTGAACGTGCCGGCCAGGCGGCGCATGGCGCGCGCCCGGCTTACCGCACGCCGTCGGCGCGGTCGGTCCCGAACAGGCTGTCGTCGCTACCCCCGCGCACCATGACCAGCTCGCAATCGCCCGAGGTGGACGGCTGCGCCAGCTCCGGACGCACGACGCTGGGCGCGGTCGCGTCGGCCCGCGCCACGCCCGCCATCGCCATCATCGACCCTGCCAGCAATGCCACCAGACCAATCCCCGTACCTGTCATCGCGCCGCCGCCGTCCCGTTCAGCATCGAAATGGGGTCGCCGACGCGGCCA
This sequence comes from uncultured Acetobacteraceae bacterium, assembly GCA_964247515.1. Classification (GTDB taxonomy): domain Bacteria; phylum Pseudomonadota; class Alphaproteobacteria; order Acetobacterales; family Acetobacteraceae; genus CAVRQM01. The sequence goes on from CAXTVL010000339.1 coordinate 3,171, forward strand.
CACCCATACGGCGCATACGCTAAGCCTTATGCGGTTCAGGCATTCACGTTTCCGCGTCGGTGGCGCCGCTGCACGGCGATGTGGCTTTCGTGCGACACTCCGGCGCGCGGGCTGCTGGTAGGCTCGCCCTGTGAGGATGGTGCGATGTCGGCCGTGGCGACGCTGACCCTGCCGCTGCTGCTGGCGGTGCTGGCGGCGCTGGCGACGGCCTCGGCCCTCGCCGCGAGCGGGCGACTCCGCCTGGCCGGATTGCTCGCACGGACAGCGTGCGGACTGGGCGCCGTGGCCTGCTTCGCCTATCTCGCCGCCGGCGCGCCCACGGCCGGCATGGCGTCGGCATTGCCGCTGCCGGACGGCCTGCGCCTCGGCCTGGACGGGCTGGGTGGTTGGCTGGCGCTACTGG
>CAXTVL010000340.1:0-3570 GCA_964247515.1 uncultured Acetobacteraceae bacterium
CGCCTGCACCAAGCCGGGCTGCGCCGTCGCGGTGGCGTTGCCGCCGCCGCCGACCATCACCGGGATCACGCTGCCGGGTGCCAGTCCGCTCAGCCAGGCGATCGCGCGCCCGCCAGCGCCGCCGCCGCCGCTCGGCAGCACGCTGTGGGTGCCGCCGGCACCGCCCGCGCCGATCACCGTGGCGCGGACCCGCGTCACACCCTGCGGCACCACGAACACGCCGGCCGTGTTGAAGACCGCGACCTTGGCAAAGCCCGGCCGCAAGTCCCCGAGCTTCGCCGGGATGATTCGTGCCGGCGCGTAAGCACCGATGTTGCCGGCGGCGAGCGCCGCCTGCCCCGCACTCACCGCCACCGTGGCGACCCCGACCCACCCCGCGTCCGGCGCCGGGGCTGAGCTGCTGCCGATACCCGCCGCGTTGCCCGGTTTGGCGAGCAGCGCCACCCGTTGCGTGCGCAGCGTGGGCTGCGCCGAGCCGGTGTTGCTGGGCCCCAGATAGGGCTGCGCCGGGTTGGCGGCATTGTAGTACGGCAGCACCACGGGGTTGGCGTCGCTCTCCTGGAACGCCGCCTGGATCAGGTAGGTGATCTCCGACCCCGCGGCCTGCGGCGGCGTCAGCGGCAGCGTCACCGGCGCGGTGTTGATGCCCATGCGCACCACGAGGTCGGCGCTGTCTGCCGGCAGCGAGCCGTACGGGCTCTGGTCGACCTGGCCCAGCGCCGTGATGCTGCCGGGGCCCACGCTCACCGCGAGCGTACCCGCGACCGGCGTCACCGCGAGCCCGTCGAGCGTGGTAGCGCTGCCCAATGTCGCCGCGAGCAGCGCGCCGAGGGCCACCATCGTGTTGCGGTTGCTGCCCAGCAGGTCGGTGTCGAGCGGGATGCTGCCCGGATAGACGATGCTGCGGTCCATGGATGCTCCGAATGCTGTGTGCTGTAAGCGATGTTCAGGGGACGATGCGGGTCCAGGCGACCGCGGCGGCGGGCATCACCCCGGCGATCGCCGTCATGATGTCGGCATCGCTGACGCTGCCCGCGACCAGGCCGGAGCTCGCGTACTCGATGGCACCGATGCCGTAGCCGCCGCGCGCCCCGCCATAGCCGTCGACCATCGCGATGCCGGCGCCGTGCGGCCGGCGCACCGTCACGAAGCACTGGAACGGCAACGCCAGGCTGCCCCAGCCGCCGGCCATGCCGTAGCCGCAGGCGATGCCCCAGGCGCCGGTGTCGGCCGGCCGCGCCGGCTCGAACACCGTCGGCGGCTGCCCGACGAGTTGCGTCACCTGCGCCACCAAGGCAGCGCGCGTGCCACGCTCGCGCAGCAGCTCCTGGCGGATGCGGGCGCGGAACTGCGTATCGGCCTCGGCCGCGTGGCGGGTGAGCCGGGCGCCGAACCAGTCCATTGCCAGCAGGTCGAGCCAGAGATCGGTCGCGGTCGCCATCCGCAGTTGCGCGCGGGCATAGCTCAGCAGGGAATGGGTCTGCGCCGCCGCCTGCCCGAGACCCGCGAGCAAGCCGTCCAGCACCGGCGCGTCGTCGGCGAACCAGCGCGCCGGCAGCACGGCGCGCAGCCGTGTCACCATATCGGCCTGAGTGCCGGTTTGTGAACTTGCCGACATCGCTCAGCCCACCGTCACACCGGCGGCCTTGAGCACGCCGCCGGGACCGGGCGAGACGTCGCCGACGCCGCCACCGACCTGCACGTTGCCGACATTGGCCACTTGCGGCGACGCGTCGTAGGCGAGCTGCGCCACCCGGCTGCAGGAAAGCGCCGCGCCGATCGGCAGCGCGTCGACATGCAGCGCGATGGCGGCGGCCACGAGCGGTGCGACGTCGCCGTGGATGTTGGCGGGCGCGGTCACGATGAATAGGCTGATTGCCACCGGCACCACGCTCGGAGGTCGCACGCCGAAGCTGGTGCCGATCGGCCGCACCGCCTCGATCGCCGCCGCCGCCGCCGCGATCACCGAGGCCGGCGGCGTGCCGCTGCCGTCGTCGACCGTGACCAGGAAACTACCCATGCGGACGCTGCCGTCCGGCGCGGTGTTCTCGGCGATGGCGTAGCTCAGCCCCTGCCGCTGCGCCAGGATCGCCGCACCCACCGCGAGCGGCGTGGCGCGGGCGCGGGTGTCGAGAAAGCTCTGGAAACGCGCGCGCAGCGCCGCGTCGGCCTCTGCGTCGAGGCCATTGGCCAACGGCTGCGCGTTGGCCACGGTGTCGATGCCGGGCAGTGCCGCCGCGATCAGCGAGATGGCCCCCGCCTGCACGTTGCCGGCATGGCCGCCGACGCTGGCCTGCACCGGCACGTCGACGCCGGCGCTGCCAATCGGGACCAGGTAGCCGCCGAGTGCGGCACTCCACGCCGGGTTGGCCGGATCGGCCACGACCCCGAACGACACCGCGCCGTCGGCGGTGCGCACGACGGTGCCGTTCGGCACCAATGCCGCGGCGCTCGGCACGAAACGGGCGAACTGTACGCGCCCGGCGGCCGGCAAGGCGGGCAGCCGCGCCAAGCCGAAATCGGCGACCCAACTGTCGAGGTCGGCGCCGGTGCTGGTGGCCGCGCGCGTCGCCTGCAGCAGCAACGTCACCAGCCACTGCATCCACAGCGCCAGGCTGGCGTTGGCTTCCAACACCGCGCGCAACGTGCTGCCGACCGACAGGTCGAGCAGTTGCCGCGCGGCACCCTGCACCGCCGCCGCGGCGTTGCCGACGATCGTGGGGAAGTCCTGCAGCGGCAACTTCATGTCTGGCCTCCGATGCTGAACCGCAGGGTCTGCGTGGCGCCGCTCGGCGCGTCGGTGTAGCGGATCGTCACGTAGACGTTGCCGTCGCCGGTCGCCTGCACGTCGATCTGCGGCTCCGGCGAGCGCGCCACCGCCGCCTCGCGGAAGATCTGGCTGCGGATCACGCCACGGATGCGCGCGGGATCGACCGGGGCGCCCACGAATCGCGCCAGCCCGGCGCCATACAGCGGCTGCCACAAATAGTCGCCGGGATTGGTCAGCAGGCGGCGCAGCACCCGCTGCTGCCCGAGCAGCGCACCGTCCGCACCCGCAAGGTCGCCGGTGACGCCCGCCTGCAGGTCGGCGCCGAACTGGTGCCAGATGTCGGCCATGAATTCTCCAGTCTAGTCTTGCAGGTTCGGGCCGGAGATGGTGCCGCCCTGCGGGTCCTGGTGGCTGTGCGCGTCGTAGTTGCGTCGCAGCCGATCAAGGCTGCCGTGGCGGTCGTAGACATCGCCCACGACATGCAGGTCCCCCTGCATCCGAATGCTGCCGTCATTACACAGCTTGACGAAGCTGCCGCTGGCATGGACCAGCCAAAGCTCGCCCACCGGCGCCGCCACCGCGCGAGCCCCGTCGCTCCAGGCGCGGCCGACGATGACGCCGTGATCGCTGTCGCCCTCCTGCGCCAGCACCAGCACCTGGTCGCCCGGCGTCGGCGGGCAGGCCATGCCCCAGCCGGCGCCGCCCCAGGCGCGCAGCACCCGCCGCCAGCCCGTCACGACCCCCACGGGCTGCAACGCCCCCCCCGCCGCGCGGCGCGCCGGGGCGCCGCGGGGGGCGCC
>CAXTVL010000341.1:0-3567 GCA_964247515.1 uncultured Acetobacteraceae bacterium
GCGAGCGCTTCAAGGCGACCGCCTACATCCTCGGCCGCCAGCTCCGCGCCGACGGGGTGAAGCTCACGCTGTTCCGCCAGACCCTGACCGACGGGCAGTGGACGGACGCGGCGGTGGCCCCGGCCACCACCGGCGAGATCGAGAACAAGGTGCTGGCCCGGGCGCGCGAGCTGCGCTCGCAATCGGCCGAACGGTAGCCGGCGGCGTGCCCGACCTGGGAGCGGCCGCCGAGCCGGAGCGCTACGATTTCGCCGCCGCCGAGCCGCGCTGGCAGGCGGCGTGGGAGCGCGCCGGCTGCTTCGCGGTGCCCGACATCCGCCGTGACGACCGCCCGAAATACTACGTTCTGGAAATGTTCCCCTACCCCAGCGGCAAGATCCACATGGGGCACGTGCGCAACTACACGTTGGGCGACGTGGTGGCGCGCTACAAGCGGGCGCGCGGCCACGAGGTGCTGCACCCGATGGGCTGGGACGCGTTCGGCCTGCCGGCGGAGAACGCGGCGCGCGAGCGCGGCGTCCACCCGGCGGAATGGACCCGCGCCAACATCGCCACCATGCGCGCCGAATTGCGCCGCATGGGCCTGTCGATCGACTGGTCGCGCGAGTTCGCCACCTGCGACCCGGAGTATTACGGCCAGCAACAGCGGCTGTTCCTCGACATGCTGGCGCGCGGCCTGGTGGACCGGCGCGAGAGCTGGGTCAACTGGGACCCGGTGGACGGCACCGTGCTGGCCAACGAGCAGGTGATCGACGGCCGCGGCTGGCGCTCCGGCGCCCCGGTCGAGAAGCGCCGCCTGGCGCAGTGGTTCTTCCGCATCACCGATTTCGCCCCCGACCTGCTGGCCGGGCTCGACACGCTGGAGCGCTGGCCGGAGCGGGTGCGCACCATGCAGGCCAAGTGGATCGGCCGCAGCGAGGGTGCCCGGCTGCGCTTCCCGCTGGAGCGGCCGACCGGCGGCATCGAGGATGTCGAGGTCTACACCACCCGGCCCGACACGCTGTTCGGCATGGCGTTCGTGGCGGTCGCGGCCGACCATCCGCTCGCCGCCAGCGTGGCGGCGCGCGACCTGGCGGCGGCGGCGTTCGTGGCCGAGTGCCGCCGGCTGGGCACCAGCGAGGCGGCGATCGAGACCGCCGAGAAGCGCGGCCACGACACCGGCCTGCGGGTGCGCCACCCGTTCCTCCCCCACGCGACGTTCCCGGTCTGGATCGCCAACTTCGTGCTGATCGAGTACGGCACCGGCGCCGTCTTCGGCTGCCCGGCGCACGACCAGCGCGACCTCGACTTCGCCCGTCGCTACGCGTTGCCGGTGACGCCGGTGGTGCAGGCGCCGGGCGAGGCGGCCGCGCGCGAGTTCGCCGGCGACGTCGCCTATGTCGGGCCGGGCACGATGATGAACTCGGGCTTCCTCGACGGCCTGCCCACCGACGCGGCGCGGCGGCAGGCGATCGCGGCGTTGGAGGCGCGGGGCAGCGGGCAGGGCGTGGTCAACTGGCGGCTGCGCGACTGGGGTGTCAGCCGGCAGCGCTATTGGGGCTGCCCGATCCCGGTGATCCATTGCGAGCGCTGCGGCGCCGTGCCGGTGCCGGACGAGCAGTTGCCGCTGCTGCTGCCGCAGGACGTGACGTTCGACCGTCCGGGCAACCCGCTCGACCACCACCCGAGCTGGAAGCACGCCGCCTGCCCGCGCTGCGGCGCGCCGGCGCGGCGCGAGACCGACACGTTCGACACCTTCGTCGACAGTTCCTGGTACTACGCGCGGTTCTGCAGCCCGCGCAGCGCCCGGCCGGTCGAGCCGGCGGCGGCGCGCGCCTGGCTGCCGGTCGACCAGTATATCGGCGGCATCGAGCACGCGATCCTGCACCTGCTGTATTCGCGCTTCTTCGCGCGGGCCATGCAAGGCGGCGGGTACGTCGACACCCCGGAGCCGTTCGCCGGGCTGTTCACGCAGGGCATGGTGACGCACGAGAGCTACCGCGCCGCGGACGGCCGCTGGCTCTACCCCACCGAGATCGAACGGGGCGATGACGGTGGCGCGGTCGAGCGCGGCACCGGGGCGGCGGTCACGGTCGGGCGCATCGAGGCGATGTCGAAGTCGCGCCGCAACACCGTCGACCCCGGCGCCATCATCGACCGCTACGGCGCCGACACCGCGCGCTGGTTCATCCTGTCCGACAACCCGCCCGAGCGCGACATGGAGTGGACCGAGGGCGGCGTCGCCGGCGCGTTCCGCTTCATCCAGCGGCTGTGGCGCGTGACCGGCGTGGCGCCGGCGGCGTCCGACGACAGCGTGCCGGACCTGCGCCGCGCGACCCACCGCGCCATCGCCGCCGTGACCGAGGCGATGGAGACGCTGTCGTTCAACGTCGCCGTGGCGCGGGTCCACGAGCTCGCCAACGCGCTGGAACGCGCCGACAAGGACGACGCCGGTCTCGCCTTCGCCCGGCGCGAGGCGGCGGAGACGCTGTGCCTGCTGATCGCGCCGATGATGCCGCACCTGGCCGAGGCGCTGGGCGAGCGGCTGCACGGGCCCGGGGCGACGCTGGTGGCCGACCGCCCCTGGCCGCTGCCCGACCCGGCGTTGCTGACCGCGTCCACCGTGACCATCGCGGTGCAGGTGATGGGCAAGCTGCGCGGCTCGATCGAGGTCGCGGCCGACGCCGACGAGGCGACGGTGATCGCGCAGGCGCTGGCCGAGCGCAACGTCGCCCGCGCGCTGGAAGGCAAGCGGGTCAGCAAGCGGGTCTACGTCCCCGGCCGGATCGTGAACTTCGTGGCCCATGCGTAACGGGCGGCGCTGGTTGCTGGCGCGCGGCCTGGCGCTGCTGCCCCCCGCCCTGCTGTCCTTGCCCGGGTGCGGCTTCCACGCCACCTACGGCCGCTCCGGCGGCGGCGCCGCAACGTCGGCCGACCTCGCCGCGATCCATGTCGGCCTGCTGCCCGACCGCTCCGGCCAGCTCCTGCGCGAGGCGCTGCAGGAGCGGCTGGAGCGTGGCGGCGTCGGCATCGCCTACCGCTACGACCTGCGGGTGGCGTTCGCGCTGGCCGACCAGGGGATCGCGGTGCAGCGCGACAACTCGATCACCCGCGAGCGGCTGATCGGCAGCGCCGACTTCACCCTGACCGGCACCGACCCGGCGCGCCCGACGCTGTTCGGCGGCACGGCGCGCAGCGTCGACGGCTTCGACATCGTCGACCAGGAGTTCTTCAACGCCGATTTGCAGCGCGAGAGCGTGACCCGGCGCATCACCGAAGCCCTCGCCGACCAGATCAGCCTGCAGCTCGCGGGCTATTTCCGCCGGCGTTCGCTCTCCCGTCCCGCTTGAAGGTCGAGGCGCGCGACGTGGAGGGCGTGCTGCGCGACGCGGCGCGGTTCTCGGCGGTGCTGCTGCATGGCGAGGATGGCGGCCTGGTCCGCGAGCGCGCCCGGCGGGTGGTGGTTGCCGCCGCCGGCAGCGCCGACGACCCGTTCCGGGTGGCCGAGCTGCCGGGCGAGGATGCCCGCCGCACCGGCCCGGCCCTGGCGGGCGAGTTCGAGCAGACCGGTAACCGGGTCCCCCGCGC
>CAXTVL010000342.1:0-3552 GCA_964247515.1 uncultured Acetobacteraceae bacterium
GGGTGGACCTGTTCCGCGCGCGGCTGCTGGCGTTCACCTATGCGGGGGTGCTGGCGGGGCTTGCGGGCTGGCTGTACGCGCACATGCAGCGCAGCGTGAACCCGACGCCGTTCGGGCTCAACGCGGGCATCGAGTACCTGCTGATGGCGGTGATCGGGGGCGTCGGCACCCTTCCCGGCGCGCTGCTGGGGGCGGCCATCCTGGCGTTCCAGGGCGCCGGGGCCGCAGCGCTGGTGACGGCCTGGCCGCACGGAAAATAGTCCTCTGTGGTGGGAAATGTTCTTGATTTGTTCCCAACAGCAACATAAGCTGACGCCATGGTTAACGGTAATTCCTTAACGGTCGGCGCGGAGGACAGCTACGCGGCCCTGCTGGGCGAGCTCAAGGCGCGCATCCGCACCGTGCGCCTGCGCGCCGCGGTGGCGGTCAACCAGGAGCTGATCCAGCTCTACTGGAGCATCGGCCAGGACATCCTGGCGCGGCAGCACGCGGCTGGCTGGGGCGGGCGGGTGATCGACCGGCTGGCGCGCGACCTGCGACGCGATTTCCCGCAGATGACCGGGCTGTCGGCGCGCAACCTGAAATACATGCGCGCCTTCGCCGCCGCCTACCCGGAGCGCGAGGTCGTGCAACAGGTTGTTGCACGATTGCCGTGGGGCCATAACGTCCGCCTGGTCGAGAGCGTCAAGGATGCCGAGGCGCGGCTGTGGTACGCGCGCCAGGCGGTCGAGCACGGCTGGAGCCGTGCCGTGCTGGCGCACCAGATCGCGGGCGGCCTATACCGCAGGCATGGCCGGGCACTGACCAACTTCGCCCACACCCTGCCGGCGCCGCAATCGGATTTGGCGCAGGAGATGGTCAAGGACCCGTACAGCTTCGACTTCCTCTCGCTGGGCCTCGGCCTGTCGGAGCGCGAGCTGGAGCGCGGGCTGCTGGAGCATTTGCGGGCGCTGATCCTGGAGCTGGGCAAGGGCTTCGCCTTCGTCGGCAACCAGTACAAGCTGGAGGTGGGCGGACAGGACTACTTCCTCGACCTGCTGTTCTACCATCTGCGGCTGCGCTGCTTCGTGGTGGTCGAGCTCAAGATCGAGGAGTTCAAGCCGGAGTTCGCCGGCAAGATGAACTTCTACCTCTCGGCGGTCGACGACCGGCTGCGCCACGCCCATGACGCGCCCAGCATCGGCATCATCCTGTGCCGCGACAAGAACGCGATGGTGGTCGAGTACGCGCTGCGCAACCTGGCCAAGCCGATGGGCATCGCCGAGTACCGGCTCGCCGACCGGCTGCCGGCGCAGTTGCGCGACGCGCTGCCGACCGCGGACGAACTCGGCCGCTAGTTGCGACGGCGGCGCGCGGCCGGCTGACTGGATCGCCACGGGTCGCGGTTGGGCACCCGCCCACTGAACCGGCATTCGCGGCACGCAACGGCGCGGCGACGCCCGAACATTTGTCTTATTTTTCGCCGGCGTTTGCTGCGGCAGGCTGCCTCGATACTAGGCTTTGGTATCTTGTCACTTCTGCGTGTCACATCATACTCTTGTCGAGCCACGATGGGTCGGCGTCCGGCCCGTAAGAACGGTCATGGGGGTCCAACGTCGTGAAGAAATTCCTGCTCGCCACCGCTGCCTTGGTCTGGGCGGCGGCTGCCCACGCCCAAGCCCCGTCGCCCGGGGACACCATCTCCAAGCTCGAGGACATGCACTCGACCGGGGCCAGCCTCGACATCCCGACGGTGCCGCAGACCGGCCCCGCCGCCGACCAGCTCCGCGCCAACCTCAAGGCGATCAAGCTGCCGCCCGGCTTCAAGATCGACCTCTACGCCGTGGTGCCCGACGCGCGCATGATGGCGGTCGGCAACAACGCCGGCGTGGTGTTCGTGAGCACCCGCAAGACCCGCGTCTGGGCGGTGACGGACCGCACCAAGTCGCGCACCGCCGACGAGGTCAAGGCGTTCGCGCCGTCGATCAGCTTCCGCAACCCGAACGGCGTCTGCATGAGCGCCGACGGCGTGCTCTACGTGGCCGAGAACGCCCGCGTGCTGGCGTTCCCGGCCGCCGAGTTCTTCTACGAGAGCCCCGACGTGGCGACCCAGACGGTGGCCGACCCGCTGATCCCCAAGGATGGCGAAAGCTTCAACCACGGCGCCCATGTCTGTCGGGTGAACCCTGTCGACAATAAGTTGTACGTGGCGCTGGGGCAGCCGTACAACGTGCCGCCGCCGGAGCGGATGAAGGAATTCAACCAGGTCGGCATGGCCGGCATCGTCCGCATGGACCGTGACGGCAGCAACCGCGAGGTGTTCGCGCGCGGCATCCGCAACTCGGTCGGCATGGACTTCCAGCCCAAGACGCACATGCTGTGGTTCACCGACAACCAGGTCGACGGCATGGGCGACGACATCCCACCCGGCGAGCTCAACGTGGCGCCGAAGGCTGGGCTGAACTTCGGCTTCCCATGGTACGGCGGCGGCAAGGTGCGTACCGTCGAATACAAGAAGGACACACCGCCGTCGGACCTCGTGTTCCCGGTGGTCGAGACGGTGGCGCACGCGGCCGACCTCGGGATGACGTTCTACAATGGGAAGATGTTCCCCGAGAAGTATCGCGGCGCCATCTTCAGCACCCAGCACGGCTCGTGGAACCGCACCGAGCCGGTGGGGGCGCGGGTGATGGTGACGTTGTTCAAGCCGGACGGCAGCGTCGACCACATGGAGCCGTTCGCCGAGGGCTGGCTCAACGCCGACACCGGCGAGTACAGCGGCCGCCCGGTCGACGTGGCGACGCTGAAGGACGGCAGCCTGCTGGTCAGCGACGACCAGGACGGCGCCGTCTACCGCATCAGCTACAGCGCCAAGTGAGGCTGCAGATCGTGCGAGCGGGCGGGGCGGTGGCCCTGCTCGCGGTGCTGGCCCTGACAACGGTGCTGGCCTGGCCGATTGCGGCCACGGCGCAGGACGCGCCGCACGGCGATCCGGTGGCGGGGCACCGGCTGGCCCAGCGGGTGTGCAAGGCCTGCCACGGCCTCGACGGCATCGCGACGCTGCCCGAGGCCGCCAACCTGGCGGGCCAGGATGCCGGCTACCTGGCGCGCCAGTTGGCCGCCTTCCACAGCGGCGAGCGCAAGAACGAGACCATGGCGGCGGTGTCGCGGATGCTGAGCGACAAGCAGATGGCCGACGTCGCCGCCTATTACGGCGGCATCAAGATCGAAGTGAAATCGCCGTAGGGTCCGCGGCGAGCGCCGCGCGGTTCTCCCACGCACTCGCCGCCGTCGGCCTTGCCGTGCCGGGCGAAGCGCGCCTTATTATGCCGTGTCGCGATCGGAGTGTGTGTGCCGCCGGACTCCCGGCGCCGGTCGCGGGACGTGCCGGCCCACTCCAACCAACAAGAAGGATCACGACCGTGGCCACAGAGAAGACGCAGAACGTGCAGGACGTGTTCCTGAACCATGTGCGCAAGAACAAGACCGCCGTCACCGTCTTCCTGGTGAACGGCGTGAAGCTCCAGGGCATCATCACCTGGTTCGACAACTTCTCCGTCCTGCTGCGCCGCG
>CAXTVL010000343.1:0-3544 GCA_964247515.1 uncultured Acetobacteraceae bacterium
GCGCCACTCGGCACCGGCGCCGCCGGCGCGCCACAGCAGGGCCGTCTGCGCCGCCTCCCACTCGGTCTCGCGCACGAAGTGGCGGCCGCTCTCGGCACGGGCGGATTGCCGCCAGTCGATCCGTTGCGCGCCCTCGCCGGGCAGCAGCGGCCGGTATTGCCAGAAACTGTCGCCCTGGCCCACCCGCCGGCGGCCGTGCACGCCCTGCGCCACGGTGTTGGCGACCCGTTCGGCGGCGACCAGCAGCGGCGGCAGGTGCCCGCCGAGAGCTTGCGCGGCCGCCGAGCCCACGCCGTCGCGATCAGCCAAGCCGCCCGACCAACCCTGCGATCAACCCGGCCAGGGTCACGCCGTCGGCGCGGGCCGAGAAGTTCAGCGCCATGCGATGCCGGAGCACAGGCTGTGCCAGGGCCGCCACGTCGTCGAGGCTGGGCGACAGCCGGCCGTCGAGCACGGCGCGCGCCCGCGTCGCCAGCATCAGCGCCTGCGCCGCCCGCGGCCCGGCGCCCCAGGCGACGTGCCGCGTCACGCCCGAATCGTCGCTGGCTTCCGGCCGGGTGCGCCGCACCAGAGCCAGGATCGCCTCCACCACGCTCTCGCCCACCGGGATGCGTCGGATCAGCCGCTGCGCGTCGAGCAGGCCCTGCGGGGTCAGCACCCCGAGCGGCCGCTCCTGCGCCGCCCCGGTGGTCGCCAGCAGCATCGTCCGCTCCTCGGCAAGCGTCGGGTAGCGCACCTCGATCTCCAGCAGGAAGCGATCGAGCTGCGCTTCCGGCAGCGGGTAGGTGCCCTCCTGCTCGATCGGGTTTTGCGTCGCGAGCACATGGAACGGCTGCGGCAGCCGGTGCTCGGCGCCGGCGATGGCGACGCGGCCCTCCTGCATCGCCTGCAGCAGCGCCGACTGGGTGCGCGGGCTGGCGCGGTTGATCTCGTCGGCCATCAGCAATTGGCAGAACACCGGCCCGGGCACGAAGCGGAACCGCCGGCCGGCTTCGCCGTCGTCGAGGATCTCGCTCCCCAGGATGTCGGCCGGCATCAGGTCGGGGGTGAACTGCACCCGCTTGGTGGCCAGGCCCAGCACGGTCGCCAGGGTCTCGACCAGCAGCGACTTGCCCAGCCCGGGCACACCCACCAGCAGCATGTGGCCGCCCGCCAGCAGCGTCACCAGCGCCTGCTCGACCACCTCGCTCTGGCCGATCACGGCGCGCGCGACCTGGCGACGGATCTCCGCCATGGCGGCGCCCAGCGACTCGACCTCGGCCAGCACGGTGTGATCGGTTTGCATGGATCACCCTCTCACATGGCGACACGGCATGGAAAGCAAGGCCGGAAGGCGGCTGGCGACACAACGCGGAAAGTCGGATCCGGCTGCTTCATCCCTCTGTCTCGCGTCCTATATCGGTGGGGACGTGGCCGCGGCCACCGGCATCGTCGGCGGAGGCGGTCACGTTGAATCAGGTCGCGAGGACCATGGCCCTGCAAGAATTGCCCAACGAGCGGTCATCGTCGCCGCTGCCTGCGCCGAAGACCCACTCACCGCGCCGGCCGGTCGAGTGCGGCGACCTGCCGTTCGTGGTGCGGCGTGGCGGCGTGTGGACCTATCGCGGCAGCCCGATCGGGCGCAAGGAGCTGGTCTGCCTGTTCTCCTCGGTGCTGAAGCGCGACGAGGACGGACGTTTCTGGCTGGAGACCCCCGCCGAGCGTGGCCGCATCGTGGTCGAGGACGCGCCTTGGATGGCGGTCGAGATGGATTGGGTCGGGTGCGGGCGCGACCAGCGGCTCACCTTCCGCACCAACGTCGACCAAGTGGTGACGGCCGACGCGGCGCACCCGATCCGTGTGGCGCACGACCTCATCACTTGCGAGCCGACCCCCTATCTGCGCATCCGCGACGGCGCCGGGCATTGGCCGCTGGAGGCACGCATCAACCGCGCGGTGTATTACGAGCTCGCCGCGCTGGCCGAGCCGGGCCTGGTGCATGGCCGAGAGATGATGGGCGTCTGGAGCTGCGGCAGCTTCTTCCCCATGGGAGAGATGCCAGAGGCCGCCGCCGAGGACCAGCCGGTCCCCGAGGACGACAGCGACTGAGCATCGTCACCGACCCGGCCGTCGCGGGATTGGATGCCGCGACCTTGCGGCGACGGGTGCGGCATCCGACGCGCCAGCCGGTGCTGGGCGACGGGCTGCCGGTCCGCACGCCGTTGATCGACGCCGCCGTGCTGGTGCCACTGGTGCTGGGGCCGGTCCCTGGCGTGTTGCTGACCCGGCGCTGCGCCAACCTCTCGACCCATGCCGGGCAGGTCAGCTTCCCGGGCGGTCGCATCGACCGCGACGACCCGAGCGCCGAGGCGGCGGCGTTGCGCGAGGCGCGCGAGGAAGTCGGCCTCGATCCGGCGCGTGTCGAGCTGCTGGGGCGGCTCGAGGAGTACGTGACCGGCTCCGGCTACCGTGTGACGCCGGTGCTGGCGCTGCTGCCCAGCGGCGTGGCGCTGGAGGCGCTTGGGCTGCATGTGTCGCCACACGAGGTCGACGAGGTGTTCGAGCTGCCGTTGCACGTGTTGCTGGACCCCGCCGCGCCGCGGCGGCAGGAGATGCTGGCACAGGGAGTGCGGCGGGAGTTCTGGGTGTGGCCGCACCCGCGCCACCGCATCTGGGGCGCCACGGCGGCGATCCTGCTCAACCTGGCGGCGCGCCTGCGGGAGCCCGAATGCTCCGGCTGAGCGAGCTGGCGCTGTTTCTCACGCCGTTCGTGCTGTTCGGCGGCTGGTGGTTCCTGGGCACGCGTGCCCGTTGGCTGCTGTGGGCGGCGACCGGGATGCTGGGCGTGCTCGGGGCGGTGATCGTCTGGCTCGGCGTCAGTCAGCGCCTGGCGCCGCACCAGGTCTACGTCCCGGCGCATCTGGAGGGCGGGCGCATCGTCGAGGGCCATGGCCTCTGAGTTCCTGACTGACCCCGCCTTGACCGACCCCGCCTTGGCCGAGGTGTGGGACGCGCTGCCCGGTGCCCGGGTGGTGGGAGGGGCGGTGCGCGACGCGATCGCCGGCGCCAGGGTCGCCGACATCGACCTCGCGACACCGTTGCCGCCGCGCGAGGTGCTGGCGGCGCTGGCAGAGGCGGGCCTGCGCGCGGTGCCGACCGGGATCGCGCACGGCACCGTCACAGCGCTGGCGCGGGGCCGGCCGTTCGAGGTCACGACCCTGCGGCGTGACGTCGCGCCCGCCGGGCGGCACGCGACGGTGGCGTTCACCGACGACTGGCGGGCCGACGCGGCGCGGCGCGACTTCACGTTCAACGCCATGTCGATGGAGCGCGACGGCACGCTGCACGACCCGTTCGACGGCCGCGCCGACCTCGCCACCGGACGGGTGCGTTTCGTGGGCGACCCGCGCACCCGCATCGCCGAGGACCGGCTGCGCGTGCTGCGGTTCTTCCGCTTCCAGGCGCGCTATGGCCGCGCGCCGCCGACGCCCGAGCTGCTGGGCGCACTGTCCGAGGCGGCGCCGGCGTTGTCGGCGCTGTCGGCGGAGCGGGTGTGGAGCGAGTT
>CAXTVL010000344.1:0-3539 GCA_964247515.1 uncultured Acetobacteraceae bacterium
GATCGGCCGCAAGACCTTCACCTCGGGCGGCACCACCTACGGCTACGGCAGCTCGGCGGTGAACAATACTGGCTGCGCCACCGAGCTCGCCACCTGCAACGCGCAGACCCGCAGCTTGGTCAGCGCCGCGGTCGGCGCCTGGTGGCGCGTGTTGCGCGGCGGCTACGGCACCGTGCTGACGGGTGCGCAATACGAGTACATCAAGCGCATCGCCTTCCACGGCGTCGGCGGTCGCCCAACCACCGACGAGAACGGCGTGTTCGTGTCGCTGCGCTACCTGCCGTTCCAGTGACGCGGCGTCACGGCAGGTCCGGCTCCAACTCGCTCAGCCGGGCGATGTCGGCGAGGACCAGTCCGGCCGCGTCGGTCGAGATCGCGTCGACGTAGCGGACGCCGAACAGGATGTCGGCGGCGGCGTAGTCCTTGGCGCCGGTGATCTTGGCCTCGAGTGTCGCGTCGCGCGCGGTGATCGAGAGGAACAGACGCACCCGGTCGCGCGCCATGCGCTCGGGATCGTAGCCGGCCAGCGGGCTGTTGGCATCGATGGTGTGCATCGCGGTCCAGGTGAGCGTGAAGATCGGCAGCCGTGAGCGCACCAGCGGCAGCTCGGTCGCGAAGCGGAAGGTGCGGCCCTCGGTGGTGGTCTCGGTCAGCAACGCGGCGAGCGAGACGGTGGCGTCGGTCAGGATGGTGGAGTGCGGGTTGGCGACGCGCACCATCAGCGTCGGCAGGCCGTTGTGCCGCGCCACGACGGCCTGGTTCGCGTACCATAGCCGGGCGCGGGCGCGGGCGAAGCGGGCGAAGATCAGGCCGGTGACGAGGGCGCTGAAGCCGAGGCCGGTGATGATCTCGACCGAGGCGACGATGTGGCAGTACAGCGTCGAGGGTGACATCACGCCGTAGCCGACCGTCGCCATGGTCTCGATGCTGAAGAAGAACGGGCCGCTATACGGGTCGGGCGTCAGGTTGGCGACGCTGCCGGGCTGCAGCGAGTACAGCACCCCGAACAGCAGGTTCAGCCCCAGTTCGGCGCCGACCAGCACCAGGGTGAACTGCCACCAGCGCAGCGACACCGCGACATGGTACGGGTCGCGCCAGTCGTGCCGGGTGCCGCCGCGCTTGGTCAGCTCGAACGCGCCGACTTGCAGCCGCATGTCGCCGCGTCGGCGGCGCGTCGGCTGCTTCACCGGCGCCGCATCATCGGCGTTTGTGCCCCGTGGCCGGGTGGGTGTCGAGGACGGCGTGCAGCGCCGCCACCGCGTCGTCCGGCAACCGGGCGATGGTCTGCGCCAGGCGGTTGGCCAGGGCGGTGCGATCGGGTGGCAGGCCGGCGGTGTCGACCACCACGCGCGGGTGCGACAGCCGGGCCAGGCGCGCGATCTCCTCGGCCTCGTCCCAGATCAGGTCGAAGGCGTCGCAGACCTGGTGCACCAGCCCGCTGCCAGGCGCGCCGCGATGGCCGTGCTCCAGGGCCGACAGGTAGGCCTGCGAGATTTGCAGCCGCTCCGCCAACTGCTTCAGCGGCATGGCGCGGCTGGCGCGCAGCTCGCGCAGGCGGGCGCCGAACGGGGTCATCGCACCCTGCGCAGGAGCAGGCGCACGCTGCCCGGGTTGGCGGCGTGCGGGTGGCTGGCCGCCAGCACCAGCGGGCGCAGCGCCGGCAGGTTGAGCCACATCGGCAGCTCGCGCCGGATCACCCCGCCGGCCTCGCCGCTGCCGCGCCCGGTGATGATCTCGACGCAGCGCACCCGGTCGGCGTGGGCGGCGGCCAGGAAATCGTGCAGCGCGTGGTAGGCGCGCTGCGCGGTGCGGCCGTGCAGGTCGAGCGTGCGCGCGGGCGCCAGCTTGCCGGAGCGCAGGCGGTTCCAACTGGAATTGTCGAGGCCGCCCGGATGTTCGCCCACCGCGATCAGCTTCTTGGCCGCGGGCGAACGGGGCTTCGGCACGGCGATGTCGGGCAGCGCCACGCTGGGTGCCGGCGTGGCCGCCCCCCGGGGCGGCGGGCCCGCGCCCCCCGGCCCCGGCCCCCCCCGGCCGGCCGAGGCCGCCCACTCGGCACGGTCGGTCTCGGTCAGGGCCTTGCGCCGATAGGCTCGCATCGCGGTCAGGATCGCGGCGCGGCGGCGGCCTGGTCGAGACCGCGGGTCAGCATGGCGAGGTGGTGATCGAGGCTGGCTTCGAGCCGTGCCGACATGAACCGTCCGTACGGGCTGCGATCACCGGCCAACTGCCACGCTTGCAAGGCGTCGATGTACTCGATCCTGTGCTCCGGCCCGATCACCACCGGGGGATAGCCCGCGCGCAGCAGCACGAGGTTCATCAGCAGGCGTGCGGTGCGGCCGTTGCCGTCGCTGAACGGGTGGATCGTCACCAATCGCTCGTGCGCGGCGAAGGCGGCTTCCGGGGAGGCCGCGGCACCGGCCAGCCAGCGCCCGAAATCACCCATCAGCGGCACGATTTCCGCCGGGGACGGCAGCAGGAGCGGCGAGCCTACGGTCTGGCGCTGGTGGCGGCTGTACTGTCCCGCCTCGCGCGGGTCGGCGCGCAAGGTGACGAGGCGGTGGGTTTCGCGGACATCGCCCTCGCGCAGCGGCTCCGCGCGACCGGCGAGGGCGCGGACGTGATGCAGCGCGTCGTTGTGGTCGAGCGCCGCGAGATGGTCGCGCAGCGGCTTGCCGCCGACCGTGATCCCGTGCAAGAGCACGATCGCGGTCTCGCTGCGGGTCAGCGTGCTGCCCTCGATGGCGTTCGAGCTGTAGGTCAGCTCCACGTCGTACCAGGCCGCCAGCGCCGCCAGGCTCCCGGCCGACAGCGGCCGCAGCCGGTCGAGCTCGAGCTTGCGGGCAAGGATCGAGTCCGGGATCACCCGTCCGTATCCACCAGCACGACATGCAGCCGGCGCGGGCCGTGCGCGCCCAGTTCCAGCACGCTCTCGATGTCGGCCGAGCGCGACGGGCCGGTCACGAGCATGACGTTGCGCGGCATGGCGCCGCCGGTCAGCGCGTCCCGATGTTCGGCGCGCAGCAGGTCCCAGGCCTCCTCGTAGGCGCCGACCACGCGCTGCGTGCGCAGCACCACGATGGCGGTGTCGCTGAGCAGGTTGAGCGTGGTCGGGCGCTCGGGCGCGCTGGGCAGCATCAGCGTGCCGGTCTCGGCGATGCCGGCGAAGCCGTGCTGCAGGCTGACCAGGTCGGAGGCTTCGGCGCGGCCCTCGCGCAACCGCAGCAGCGGGCGGCTGCTCCACGGGATCGCGCGCAATTCGGGGTGCGGCGCCATGGCCAGGTCGCCCGGCAGGTTCTGGCCGGCCAGGTAGTCGGCGACCGCGCCCGGAACCTCGGCGCCGGAGGCGACGCGGGCGACGGTGCCGAACTCGCGCTCCAGCCGGGCCATGAACAGCGCCACCTGCTCGGCGTGCGGCAGGCGCGAGCGGGCCGGGATCAGGTGGCGCGGGTGGCCGGCGAGGCGCGCGCGCAGCGCCATCGCCTGATCGTCGGGCAGCGGACCGCGCCGCAGCCCGCGCCGGATCGCGGTCAGCATGG
>CAXTVL010000345.1:0-3537 GCA_964247515.1 uncultured Acetobacteraceae bacterium
GCGCCCCGGGGCCCCCCCCCCGCGGCGGGGGGGGGGGGGGGGCGGCGGCCCGCCCGCCACCCCCCCCCCGCCGCCGCGTTCGTCGGACTGGCGCGGTCATGAGCGCCCGGCTGATCGTCATCGCCGGGCGCGTGCAGGGTGTGGGCTACCGCGCCTGGATGGCGCGCGAGGCGGGGCGGCTCGGCGTCGCCGGCTGGGTGCGCAACCGCCGCGCCGACGGCACCGTCGAGGCGCTGCTGGGCGGCCCGGAGGACGCGGTCGAGGAGCTGCTGCGCTCGTGCCGGCGCGGACCGCGCGGGGCAGGGGTGGCGTCGATTACCGAGCACCTGGCCGATGAGCCCGAGGCGCCCGGCTTCCACCGCCTGCCCAGCGTGTAGCGACTACTCCGCCGGGGCGGACTCGGCCGCCGCGGTCAGCGCCTCGCCCAGCGACTTGATCTTCTCGGCGCCCTTGCCCTCGGTCTTGCCGGCGATGGTGACCGTCTCGCGGCCGAGCTTGAGCACCAGGCTCTTCACCTGGGCGCCGTTGATCTTGTCGGCCTGGAGGTGCTTCTTCAGATTTTCGAGGTCCTTGATGATGGTCTTGGCGCCCGGCGCCTCGACCTTCTCGAGCGTCGCTTCCCAGCCCTCGATGTTCTTGACCGCGGCGCTGATCGTGAAGCTCTTCACGCCGTCCTTGATGTGCTTGATGGTGGCGTCGAACTGCGGCATTTCCGGCTTCCTTCCCGCCGCCGCACGATTGCGGCTTGGCAACGGCTACAGCGCCGGGGAGGATCGAGGGTTGCTTGCGAAATCGCGGTCCAGCAGGCGCGGGATCGCCGCCTTCACCTGGAAGAAGCCACGGCTCGCGAGTGGCCAGGCGGCGCTGTCCCAGCCGCGTCGCAACCGCTGGCAGCGCGGCAGCGCCGCGGCCGACGGCCCGACCGGCGCCCATGGCGCCAGCACCGGCAATCCGTCGTCCCAACCCGCCTCCACAAGCATCGCGGGACAGTCGAAATGCCTGCCGGCGCGGGCCAGCGCGTCCGCCATGGCGGCGCTGTCGGCGTCGCGCACCCGCTCGACCGCGCCCTCGGCATGGACCAGCAGGCCACCGACCCGGACCACCTTCGCCCGACCGAGCGGCAGGCTCTCCGGGTGCAGGTCGTCGAGGTGCAGCAACAGCGCCACCTCGCCGGCCGGCGGCGGCTCGGCCGCCGGCAGCGCCACGGCCGCCACCGGCTCGGCCTCCTCCAGCGCCTGCGGGCTCTCGTCCAGCCCGCGCGGGTCGTAGCGGCCGTCGGTGTAGCGGCGGATGTTCTCGGCACGTGCCGCGTATGGCTTGCCGCGCGTGTGCAGCCCGGCGACCCAGCGCCAGGACAGCGTGTTGCTCGCCGGGTCGCCGTCGATCAGGTGGCGCATGAAGAAGTCGGCGCCCAAGGCCCAGGGCAGCCGCAGCGTGAAGATCCAGATCGAGGCGAACCACATCCGCGCGTGGTTGTGCAGCCAGTGGGTCTCGGTCAGCTCGCGCGCCCAGTCGTCGAAGCAGTCGATGCCGGAGCACCCTTGCGTCGCGTCCTCGAACACGCGGCGCAGCCCGGATTCGGCGGCGAGCCGGTGCCGGTCGCGCCTGACGAGCTCCTGGTAGCCGGTCCACAGCGCCGGGCGGGTCTCCAGATGGCCCTTGAAGTAGCTGCGCCAGAACACCTCCTGGACGAACTTCTCGGCCTTCGCCGCGCCGTGGATGTCGAGCGCCGCGCCGACCGCCTCGCGTTCCAGCACCAGGCGACGGCGCAGATACGGCGACAGCGCCGAGGTCGCGGTCTCGCCGTCCGGTCCGGCGTCGGTGTTGCGGCCGGCGGCGTAGTCGCGCGCCATGCGCGGCGCGAAGCCGGCGAGGCGGTCGAGCCCGGCGGCACGGGTCATGGGGAAGCTACGGTCCATGCACTGCAGGTGGTGCGTCTCCGGACGCTGCCATCGGCCTAACGGGGCAGGCGTTGGCCGGGGAGGAGATCGTAGGGAGCTTGCCACAAGGGCAGCGCCGCGATCCGTCCCAGCCATGCGTGGATTCCGGGGTGGCTTACCCCGAGATCGTACCCCGTCTCGTCCGCCGGGAACGAGAGGTAGGCGCACAGCGACAGGTCGGCGATCGTCGCGCGAGCCCCGACCACGAACGGCCGGCCAGCCACCTGCTCCTCCAGGATGCCGAGGAAGTCGTCCACCCGGGCGCGCAGGAAGGCGAGCACCGCGGGATCGGAGTCGCGGGTGAAGGTCCGGCGGAAACGGTAGGCCGCCATGAAGCCGGAGAGCTTCTGGTTGTCCCAGAACAGCCAGCGCAGCACCTCGAAGCGCTCGTCCTCGTCGGCGCCGCCGAATTGGCCGTATCGCTCCGCGAGGCGCAGCAGGATCGGTCCGGTCTGGGTCAGGCCGACGCCGTTCTCCTCCAGCACCGGGATTTCCCCCATCGCGTTGACGCGGCGGCGCCACTCCGGGGTCCATGTCACCCGGGCCGCGAAGTCGGTCCAGACCGGCTGGAACGCCTGCCCGCACAGGGTGAGCATCAACGCCAGCTTGTAGCTGTTGCCGGATTCCGGGAAGTAGTGGAGGCGGTACTCGTCCACCTGGTCGCTCCTGGTTGTTCGTGGCACGCCGGCTATCCTGCCGGTGACATGGCGTGACGCCTAGCGCGCCGCCAGTCGGTCACGCATCCGGCCATAGACGGTGCGCGCCGCGACACCTTGCTTCCAGAAGCGGTGCAGCGGGATCGGCGTCACCGGAACCGCCGGCCATGGCAGTGCCGCGCCACCGAGATGACGGGCGATCTCGCGCCCGAGCACGGTGGCCATGGCGACGCCGCGGCCGTTGTAGCCGAGGCAGGCCAGCAGCCCGGGCGCGGGCGCGTGCAGATGCGGCGTATGGTCGAGGGTCAGCGCCAATTGTCCGTTCCAGCCATGCGTCCAGGCGACGCCGCGCAGCTCCGGCCACAGCCTTGTGGCGTAATCGGACAGGAAGCGGAACGCCCGCGGCCCCGCCAGGCTGCGCGAGCGGCTGCGGCCACCCATCAGCAGCCGCCCGCCCGGATCGACCCGGTAGTAGGTGGTGAGCTCGCCCAGCTCGTACAGCACCGTGCCGCCCGCGAGGATGCGTGCCGCGAGCGGCGCCGGCAGCGGCGCCGAGGCGACGATGGCGCTGAACACCGGCACCACGCTGCGTGCCAGGTCCGGCCACAGGCGGTCGGTGTAGCCGTTGGTCGCCAGCACCACCCGCTCGGCCAGCAGCGTGCCGCCCGGTGCCGTGACCGCCCACCCGGGGCCCTGCCGCGCCAGCGAGACGACTGCGCTCGCGCCATGCACCGAAGCTCCCGCTCGCATCGCCGCCTCGGCCAGCCCGCGCGCGTAGCCGAGCGGGTTGAGCTGGCCGCCACGCGGGTCCAGCAGCCCGAGGCGGTAGCGGTCGGTGCCGGTCAGCGCCGCCATCGCGGCCGCGTCCAGCAGCCGCGCCGGCATCTCGCGCCGCCGGCACTGCGCCGCGAGACGGTCGAGGCCGGCAGCATCGGTGGCAG
>CAXTVL010000346.1:0-3534 GCA_964247515.1 uncultured Acetobacteraceae bacterium
GCGAGCTGGCGCGGCCGGTGCGCAACGTCGTCACGCGCGACCAGGGCTTCACGCGCGCGACCTACCGCGCCGAGACCAGGCACCACGTCCGGCTCGCCGCCGACCGCGACGGCCGGCTGCTCGCGTACGGACACGAGAGCTGGGAAATGCAGTCGCGTCAGGACGACTATCCGCTCGCGGGGTTCGGCGTCACCACCGCGATGTACGGCAAGCCCGCGATCCAGACCCGCGTCAACCTGGTCAAGGCCGACCGCCAGACATCGGGCTTCATGCGCGCTCCGATTGAGATGCCGTACATGTATGCCCTGGAGAGCGCCATGGACGAGCTCGCGGTGGCGCTCGGCATGGATCCGGTCGAGCTGCGCCGCGTCAACGACATCCGCGAGAGCCCGGTCGACGGCGCGCGGTTCACCAGCCGGTCGCTCATGCCGTGCTACGACGCCGCCGCCGCGAGCTTCGGGTGGCACGAGCGCGACCCGACGCCAGGCTCGATGCGCGACGGCGACTGGTTGATCGGCTATGGCTGCGCCACCGCGAGCTACCCGACCCATTTGGCACCGGCCACGGCGCGGGTGACGCTGACCGCCGATGGAGACGCGCGGGTCGAGGTGGCTGGGCAGGATTCCGGCCAGGGAGCCTACACGGCATTGGGTCAGGTCGCGGCGCACGAACTGTCGCTGGACCCGCGGCAGGTGCGGGTGCTGATGGGCGACTCCAGGCTGCCGGCGGCCCCGGCGTCGAGCAACTCGATGACGACCGCCTCGCTCGGCTCGGCGGTGAAGCTCGCGACCGACAAGCTGCGCGCTCGCTTCGGCAACACGATGCCGGCCGGGCGTGAGCGCGCGGCGGCATTCGCGCGGCTGGGTGTCGGCGAGATCAGCGAGCGGGGCGTGTTGGGGCCGCGGGGCCAGGCGCCCGAGAGCCTGGACAAGCGCCGCCGCGGCCAGGTTCCGTGCGCCAACCAGGCGCGCGGCGACGAGTCCAAGGACGGCAAACCGTTGATGTTCGCCTTCGGTGCCGAGTTCGTCGAGGTGCGCGTCCATCGCCTGACGCGCGAAATCCGGGTGCCGCGCATGACCGGCGCCTTCGCGGCGGGGCGCATCGTCAACCCGCGCCTGGCGCGCAGTCAGTACATGGGCGGGATGATCTGGGGTATGGCGTCGGCATTGCTGGAGGCGACGGAGATCGACGAGAAGCGCGGCCGCTACGTCAACGACAGCCTGGGCGAGTACCTCATGGCCGTCAACGCGGACGTGCCCCAAGTCGAGATCATCATGCTCCCCGAGGAGGATCGCGAGGTCAATCCGCTCGGCGTCAAGGGCATCGGCGAACTCGGCATCGTCGGTACCGCCGCGGCGGTGGCCAACGCGGTCCACCACGCGACCGGCAGGCGGGTCCGCGACCTGCCGATCGTCATGGACAAGCTGCTGGCCTGAGCGTCGCGCCGTCGCGGGCGCGGCTGACTTCAGGCGAGGCCGAACGCAGAGTGAGCAGCGTCATGCCGGGCCGCGTGGATTGCGACGACCCCGAGCAGGTGAGACGGCGAGCGCGCCATTCGGTCGATGCGCGCCATCACAAGCGTGTCGCCGCCACGCACCCGGCCCAGCGCCGCGGCGAGCTGCGGCCGCGTCCGGCCGGTACTCGGGGCGTGCTCTTCGAACACCTCCGCGCAGCCTGCCGCGTGCAGCGCACTGAGCTGCGCGGCGAGGTCCCGATCCTCGGTGCTGACGCGGGCTTAGCCGATCAGGGGCGTGGCACCGCCGTCGCGCCGCAGGGTTCGCCGCCCAGGGGTCGACGACCCCGGTGCCCGGGTCCGCGTAGTGCCGGAGCTTGCGGGTGGCGACCGTCGCGCGCCCTAGCCGGTCTGCTCAGTACCGCGCTCGCCGCCTGGCGCCGGGGCGTCCTTGCCGTGATCGTCGCGCGTCGCCCGGGCCAGCGTTGCGGGGCCGAGATGTAATTGCCGCTCCTGCTTGCCGCCAGCCTCGTGAGCGAAGTCAACGGGCGCAAGCACTTCCGCGCCTTCGCGGCGTGACGGGCCGGCATTGGTCGGACTGCGCGCCAGCCAGTGTGCGTCTGACAAACGGCCCGATTATCTTAGCCCGCTGGTCCTGCCGCCCCCTGCGCTGTTGCAGCGGAGGCGAGTAGGCTTTCTCCCGTCAAGGAGCGGCATACTGTCCCACCCGGCGACCAAGCATCCTATTCGCAAGCCATTGCCGCGCACCGTGGTGGCGCTGGGCCTTGTGTCGCTGCTGATGGATACGTCGTCCGAGATGGTCCACGCCCTGTTGCCGGTGTTCCTCGTCGGCACCCTCGGCGCGTCGGTGGCAGCCGTCGGCTTGATCGAGGGTGTCGCGGAGGCGACCGCCTCCGTCACCAAGCTGGTCTCCGGAGTGGTCTCGGACTGGGTTGGGCGGCGCAAGCTCCTGGTGCTGCTCGGCTACGGGATGGCGGCGGCGAGCAAGCCGCTGTTCCCGCTGGCCGGCAACGTGGACTCGGTGTTGGCGGCGCGTTTCCTCGACCGCGTTGGCAAGGGCATCCGGGGCGCCCCGCGCGACGCCCTGATCGCCGATCTCACGACTGTGGACCAGCGCGGCGCCGCCTATGGCCTGCGGCAGTCCATGGACACCGTGGGCGCCTTCGCGGGGCCGCTGCTCGCCATTTTGCTGATGTTGTCCACCACGGACGATGTGCGGCTGGTGTTCTGGGTTGCCGTGCTGCCTGCGCTGGTCGCCGTCGCCGTTATTTGTCTCGGCGTGCGCGAGCCAGCGGACCAGCCACACGCACCCGGCCGCCGACCGTTCCCGTTGCGGCGTGCCGAGCTGGCGCGGCTGCCCTTCGCCTACTGGCGCACGCTGAGCGTCGTGGCGGTATTCACCCTGGCGCGGTTCAGTGAGGCGTTCCTGGTGTTGCGGGCGCAGGGTTCGGGGTTGCCTGTGGCGTGGGTGCCGCTGGTGATCGTCGTGATGAACCTGGTCTACGCTGGAGGCGCCTACCCGCTCGGCCTGCTGGCGGACCGCATGGACCGGGGCCGGCTGCTGGCGCTTGGGATCGTTCTGCTCGTGGCGGCTGACGCGATGCTTGCCGTCGCGTCGTCATGGCCCCTGGTGCTGGCGGGAGCCGGCTTGTGGGGCCTGCACATGGCGGCGACCCAGGGGCTGTTGTCCGCCATCGTCGCAGACTCGGCCCCCGCCGATCTGCGCGGCAGCGCCTTCGGGATGTTCAACCTGGTGCAAGGCGCGGCGCTGCTGCTCGCCAGCATCCTGGCGGGTGTGCTCTGGACGGCGGCGGGGCCAGCAGCGACCTTCCTGGCAGGGGCGGCCTTCGCGCTGCTGGCCGTCCTGCTGCTGTCGGTGCGGACAGGACGGAGCGCGCCCGACTAGGTTGGTCGGCGCCGGCCGCGACCTCGGTGGCGCGGACCTGCCCGGCCAGCAGCGGGTAGAACGCGGCCGACGCCGCGAACACCGCCGCGCCGCGCGCGCCGCACGCCCGCGCGATGCCTCAGCGCACGGCGCCGCGCGCGGCGCCCTCGTGCAG
>CAXTVL010000347.1:0-3521 GCA_964247515.1 uncultured Acetobacteraceae bacterium
CGGCGACACGGCCTCGGCGCGGCGCTGGCTGGCGCAGGCGGACAGCCTCGGCGCAAGCCCGGCGAAGCGCCGCGCGGCGCGGCGGCGGATGCTGGCCTCGCCATGACGCCACGCGGACTGACCGCGTGACAGCGGTGGTGAATGGCGGTATTGGGGGTGAGCGGGACCCGTAGCTCAGCTGGATAGAGCGTCGCCCTCCGAAGGCGAAGGTCGCACGTTCGAATCGTGTCGGGTCCGCCAATTTTGCGATGGGTGAGGTTTGCCAGAACCTGCAAACAGTCGCAGCAAAGCGCGAACAGGGCCGAGGTTTGGCGACAGGTTTGTGCGTCAGGTAGCCGCTGGTTGGGTCCTGGCGAAGTTCAGGTGAGCCAGCAAGTCCAGAACACGTCCGCCTGGCACCAAGCTGATCGAGGCCTCCTGGTGTGCGGCGAGAATCGGCACGATCGAGCCTTGATAAAGACCAGACCGCATCGTCCGTATCACATCCAATCCACTTGCGAGGGTCGGGTACCGTGTCGGGTCGGCTTGAATGCCACGGAAATTCGCTCCCGCGGTCAAGGTGCCGGACGGGTCGTCTACTCGCTTCGACGCGAACGGGTAAGAGGCCGTTTGAGAATGTCATTGATGGGCAACTCGGCGCAGGAGCAGGCTTCCCATGGCGACGTGGATCATGGCGTCGGACACGTCGTCAGCGCCTGGTATCGCGACCGGGTCCGCGACGGGAAAGGCCGCGTCAAGCGCATCGCCATCACAGCACTCGCACGCAAGCTGCTGGTCGCACTCTGGCGTTTTGTCACCCAGGGCCTTGTGCCGACCGGCGCGGCGTTGAAGCCAGTGAAGGCGGGCTGACGGAGAAGCAAAACGCGCAGCCCAATCCGCGGATCAGCCTTGGGCTGAACCGCTGGATCCGGGGTGGATGGTGACCGACCGGAACCTGGGCGAAGCGTGCCAAGGCTCCGACGACGCGCAGCGTCGTTGGAAGGCAGGCGGAGGGTGAAACATGCCGCGCTTCCAAGAAGGGTCCCGTCCCTCCGAGCCCCTGCCCTCAAGCATGAGGGATTGTGGTCCGGACCGTTCGAGGTCCGACCGGATACGAGGTGGTGCGGCGTGAGCTGCCGCATGATGAGAACGGGCTCGAACCACGGATTCATTCGTGCCAGGAGATCAGAAATGACTGCTTGACAGAACAATCCCCATACGAGGTTCCGCTGGCGCAGCCAGTGGAATGGCCAACGGAGGAATGGCGCGCCAGGCGATGCCGTAGCGGATCACGTAGCGCAAAGCGTTGAAAAGCTCGCGTAGGGAATGGTCGCGCTGCGGCGCCGCCTCGGTCATTAGCGTCAGATACGGACCCACCAACGACCCTTCGTCGTCGCTGACGTCAGACGGCTACGGCTTGCGATGCGGAGCGGGGCACATTCAGCTCTATGAAGCCCGCCCCTGATGAAAGTACGCAACACCCTCTAGGGTCGCAAGCGACCGACCGGATGCAGCACGACCTGTTCGCGTTCAAGGCGACCGATCTTTGGAGCGCCGTGGCGCTGCTGACCGCGAGTTCCCTGCTCGGCTACTTCCTGGTGGGTGTCCTCGAAGCGTTGGTGCTGGCGCGGTATGTCCCGGTTCGTGGAGCGGACCGATAGCGGCGAGCTCTCAGCCCGGTCGCATCCGCATCGATCGCCCATGGGCTTCGGCCGGGGTCGCGTGGAACAGCGGTTCGGCGCCGTAACCCTCGACCGCGAATGAGGCGGCCGCGTTGCCGGCGCGGGCGGCCGCCTCCAGGTCGGCCCTGTCGTCCAGGAACTTGGCCAGGAACGCGCCACAGAAGCAGTCCCCGGCGCCGGTCGCGTCCGTTGCGGCCGTCGGCAGCGCCGCCACCCGCGATTCGCGATCCTGGGCCCTGTCGTAGACGAGGCAGCCCTGCTCAGCGAGCTTCACCACCACGATGGCCGGCCCCGATGCGGCGAAGGTCCGCGCGGCCTTCGACCAGTCCTCGTGGCCCAGCAGGCGGCGCACCTCCTCGGCGCTCGGCATGAAGATGTCGGTCTGCGCGACCAGGGCCCGCAACGCTGGCTCGTTGCCGGCGATGTAGTCCTCCTGCGGATCGAGGGCGATGATCGCGCCGGTGCCCCTCAGATGCCCGACCAGCGCGGCCTGGGCCGCGAGCGTCATCGCCAACACCAGGAAGGCTTCGGCCTCGTGGAACTCGGCCGGCAAATCTCCTGGTCGTGGCGAGAGTTCCTCGAAGTCGTCCTCGGTCGAGAACAGCGTCCAGCTCCGGCTGCCGTCCGCTTCGTAGCGTATCCGGTTGTGCAGGGTGTCGCGCGCGGACGGCCTCAGGCCGGCCGCCGACAACCCGTGCGCCACCACGCGGGCAAGCAACGCGCGCGGGAAATCGGCCCCGATCGGGGCGACCATCTCGGCCGTGGGCTCCCACAGCCGCGCCGCCAGGACGGCATACAGCGCGTCGCCACCGATGCAGCCGCTGATTTGCCCCCCGCCAGGGAGTTCCAAATCGTCAATGGTCAGGTTGCCGAGGCAGACGAGGCGCGGCGCCGCCATTCAGGACGGGTCGGCGACGTCACGGGACTGGCCCGTCTCGGCGGCCAGGAACTTGGCCGCCGCCAAATGGTAGGCGAACAATTGCAGCGGAACAACGTAGACCAGCGCTGACATTTCCTCCGGCACGGCGGGCAGGCGTAGCACAACGTCGGAGTGCGGATCGAGCGCCGCCTCGGCTTCGGTCACGACGCTGTAGACCGTGCCGCCCCAGCGCCTGCCTTCGAACGCGGTGTCGCGCGCGCGCGGCACCGACGGCCCGCCGGGTGCGATGACGAACAGCGGGTCTCCCGGTTTTTGCGAGTTGTAGTGGTGGAACTCCTCCAGCGGAATGGCGACGGCGTGGTCCGGCGAGCATTCCTTGACCTTGGCCGCGCCGAACAGCGCGCAGGCATAGGACGGCCCGCCACCTGCGAACAGGTAGATGCCGCGCCGGACTTCGCGCCCGGCCACCGCGGCGAATTCCGGCGCGTGGGGGGCGACGACACCGGCGATCTGGCCCGGCGCGCTGTCGAGCGCCGCCTGCCAGGCCGCGATCCGGCCCCGATCGCGGCCCTGGGCTTGCGCGAGGTCGAGGGCGAATTGCAGCAACAGCGCCAAGGCCGCGGTGCTCGCCTGTGTGGGCCATCCCTTGCGCTCTGCGCGCACCAGCAGCGCGTGGTCGGACTCGGTCATCAGCGCCGAACCCGGCGTGTTGCTGAGTGCGAGCGTGCGCGCGCCGAGGGCGCGGGCGACCAGCGCCGCCTCCACCGTGCGGGTGGTGACGCCGCTCGACGAGAGCGTGACCACCAGCGTGTCCGGGCCGATCGTGCCGCTGGTGTAATAGGCGAAGTCGAGCGCCTGCACTGGTTCGCACGGCAGGCCGAGGGCGCGCTCGAACAACAGCCGCGCCGCGATCATCACCGCGAGGCTGTCGCCGCAGCCGGTCATCACGATGCGGCGCAGGCCGGCACCGGCCAGTGCCT
>CAXTVL010000348.1:0-3519 GCA_964247515.1 uncultured Acetobacteraceae bacterium
CCCAAGCCAGCCCGGCGGCGCTCGACGTGCTGGCGCTGGCGCGGTCGCTCTGAGGCGCGGTGCGATGGGGTCAAGGCGGATGCGGGCTTGACAAACCTGTGCGCAACGTCACAGCGCGACATCGCGCCATGCAACTGCGTCGGCGCTGGCGCATTTTAGGGACATGGAACTACGGCGGACATGGATGGACCGGGTGGGCCAGCGCTCGCGCAGCGAGGAGCCCGCCGTGCAGGCCTGGGTGCGCGGCTCGCTGTTGCGCTCCTACGACGACGTGCTGCGCGAGGAACTGCCGCAGGAGTTGCTCGACCTGCTGCCGGAGGATTAACGCGCGTTCCGGGCCGCGCGTCGGTCCTCCGCCTCGATCCGGGCACGGACGCCGCCCTCCACCGTGGTCCCGGCCGGCAGCGGCGTGAACAGGTTCCCCGAAGTCGCCGGCGCCGCGGGGGCCGCGCCGAACTGCTCGCGCCGCACGATGCCGCCGGCGATGTCCTCGCTGAGACCGGGCACTATCTGGTGGGCCAGCACCGAGGCTTGCGCCTTCCAGCCGACCGCCACCTCCTTGCTGGGATGGACCGCCGCCCAGACGATCGCGTCCACGGTCGCCTGCGGCCCGTCGATCGGGGTGACGCGCGGGGTGTGCCCGGTGTAGTTGGCGGCGTGCTCCCAGATCGGGGTGTCGAGCGCCCACGGCTCGATGGTGACGACATGGATGGCCCGCCCCAGCCCGTCCTGCCGCAGTTCCTGGCCGATCGCCGCGTCGAGTCCCACGATGGCGTGCTTGGAGGCCGAGTACGCCGCCTGGTAGGCGAGCGGCAGCCGACCCTCGACCGAGGCCACGTTGATCAGCGTGCCGAACCCCTGTTCGCGGAACCGCCGCATCGCGGCGTTGCTGCCGTACAGCGTGCCCTTGAGGTTGACGTCGACGACGCGCGCCTGGTCCTCGACCGGGATCAGGTCGAACCGCCCGATCGCCACCACGCCGGCGTCGTTGATCCAGGTGTCGATGCGCCCGAACCGCGCGGTCGCGGCTTGCGCCAGGCGGTCGACGTCGTCTGGCTTGCTCACGTCGGTGGCGACGACCAAGGCGATGCCGCCACGCGCGCCGATCTCGGCCGCGAGCGCGTCGAGCACGTCCGCCCGTCGTGCGGCCAACACGACGCGGGCACCGTAGCCGGCCAGTTTCAGCGCCACGCCCCGGCCCAACCCGCTGGAGGCACCGGTCACGACGAAGGTGCGGCCGGCGATGCGCCGCTGGTCGGACTGGCCGAGCCGCGACGGCGCCGCGCAGCCGGCCAGCGCCGCCGCGAACGCCAGCCCCACGAGGCGGCGAGCCATCCTGCCCATCATCGCCCGGACGCGCGCAGGCCAGGCAGGATCACCGACTGGTTCGAGCCGAGATTGGCGGCATTTCCCAGGCTGCCCTCCGCCGGCCCCCCGAAGCCGCCCTCGGTGACGGGGATGTCGGCCGCCCCGGTCCCGCGATCCGGGCGGATCGCCCCGCAAGCCGCGACACCCAGCAACCCCAGCCATAGCAGCCTCAGCATCGCCTCCGATCCTCCGCGGGCGAAGGAGACATGGCCCGTCGCTCCGCCGCCGCCACCGCCAGCGTGGTGGCCAGCGCGAAGCTCGCGGCCAGCGAGCGGAACGCCGCGTGGTCGGCCTCGGCCACCTCCAGCCACGCCGTCGCGGTCGCCACCAATGGCGAGAACGGGCCGTCGGTGATCGCCACCACCGCGACCCCGGCGGCGGCGGCGGCCTCGGCCAGCGCCAGCGTCGCCGGCGCATACGGCGAGAAGCTCACCGCCAGCACCACGTCGCGCGGACCCAGCAGCGCCACCTGCTCCGGCGCCAGGCCGCCGATCTGGTCGACCAATTCGGCCCGCAAGCCGAGCTTGCGCAGCGCGTAGGTGAGGTACGCCACCACCGGAAACGCGCGACGGCTGCCCAGCAAGGTGACGCACTCGGCGCCCGCCAACAGGCCCACCGCCCGATCGAGCGCCGCCGGGTCGAGTCCGTCGCGCAGCCGTGCCAGCGACAGCGCCGAGGCGTTGACGAAGCCCTGGAGCAGCGCCATCGGGTCGCCGTCCGGGGCGTCGTGCAGCGCCTCCAGCCGCTCGCGGTAGTCGGGCCAGCGGCCGCGCGCGTGGTCGCGGAACACCGCCTGCATCTCGCCGAACCCGGCGTAGCCGAGGCTCTGCGCGAAGCGCACCAGGGTCGAGGTCTGCACCTGGGCCTTGGCCGCGATCTGCGCCAGCGTGCCGAAGGCGATCTCGTCCGGCTCGCGGATGGTGAACGCCGCCACCTGCGCCAGCCGCCTCGGCAGCGACGCCGCCCGCGCCTCGATCAGCGCGCGCAGCGTCGCGACGTCGCGCGGCGCCGCCATCAAGCCGGGGCGCTCAAGCGAGCGTGGGCATCACGAAATCCGCCCCGGCGCGGATGCCGGTGGGCCAGCGCGAGGTCACGGTCTTGAGCTTGGTGAAGAAGCGCACGCCCTCGCGCCCGTGCATGGCGTGGTCGCCGAAGATCGAGCGCTTCCAGCCGCCGAAGCTGTGGAACGCCATCGGCACCGGGATCGGCACGTTGACGCCGACCATGCCGGCCTGCACGCCATGCGCGAACGCGCGGGCCGAATCGCCGTCGCGGGTGAAGATCGCGGTGCCGTTGCCGTATTCGTGCTTGTTCACCAGCTCGAGCGCGTCGGCGAACGCCGGCACCCGCACCACCGCCAGCACCGGGCCGAAGATCTCCTCGCGGTAGATCGACATCTCCGGCGTGACCTCGTCGAACAGGCTGCCGCCGATGAAGAAGCCGTCCTCGTAGCCTTGCAGCTTGAGGTCGCGGCCGTCGACCACCAGCTTGGCGCCCGCTTCCACGCCGGCGTCGATGTAGCCGCGCACCTTCGCCAGATGCGCACCCGTCACCAGCGGCCCCATCTCGGCGTCCGGGTCGGTGCCCGGCCCCACCTTCAGCGCGCGCACCCGCGGCGCCAATGTGTCCACCAGCCTGTCGGCGACGTTGCCGACCGCGACGGCGACCGAGATCGCCATGCAGCGCTCGCCGGCGGAGCCGAACGCGGCGCCCATCAGCGCGTCGGCGGTCTGCGCCAGGTCGGCGTCGGGCATCACCACCATGTGGTTCTTGGCCCCGCCCAGCGCCTGCACCCGCTTGCCGTGCGTGGTCCCGGTGCGGTGGATGTACTCGGCGATCGGCGTGCTGCCGACGAAGCTCACCGCGTCGATGCCGGGATGCTCCAGGATGGCGTCCACCGCCTCCTTGTCGCCCTGCACGACGTTGAACACGCCATCGGGCAGGCCGGCCTGTTGCAGCAGCTCGGCCAGCAGCAGCGAGGCCGACGGGTCGCGCTCGCTCGGCTTCAGGACGAAGCAGTTGCCGGTCGCGATCGCCACCGGCAGCATCCACAGCGGCACCATCGAGGGGAAGTTGAACGGCGTGATCCCGGCGCAGACGCCGAGCGGCTGGCGCACCGAGTAGCTGTCGACGCCGCGCCCGACCTGCTCG
>CAXTVL010000349.1:0-3517 GCA_964247515.1 uncultured Acetobacteraceae bacterium
GTACCAGGGGCCGGTCGCGGTCAGGATCACCCCCGAGCGCGGCGGCAGGCGTGGCGGCGCGCTGCTGTCGAAGCTGCGCTCCTCGCCCGCCACCAGCCGCTTGCCGGTCGGCTGCCAGCGCGCCAGGCCGAACGCCAGCAATTGCGTCAGCACCGAAGCCGCCCGCTCGGAGGCGATCGCGGTGCGCGGCTGGTCGCCGCCCAGCAGCCGCGCCAGGGCCGCCTCCTGCTGGCCGCTGGCCGGGTCGGAGGCGATCTGCTCCGGTGTCGCGCGGGTGATGCGCCCGCTGCGCTCGCCCACCAGCGACAGCGCCACGAAGCACGCCTCGGTGGCGCCCCCGGGCAGCAGGTCGACCGCGAGGCGCCGGCTCTCGGCCGCGGGCGGCGCGTCCAGCCAGTCGAACAGGCTCCGCTGCTCGGCCGCGCGCAGCATCGGGAAGCGATCGAGGGCGGCCAGCGCCGTGGCGGCGAGATGCACGCAGCCCGGATGACGACAACTGCATTCGGCCGCGAACGATACCCGGCGGCCCTGGGCCTGCGGCGTGAGGCGCGCCTCGAACCGCCGCTTGACGTCCTCGACCGTGCCGGCGATGGCCGCGCCGTCGAGCGCCACCTCGACCGCGCCGATCAGCACCAGGCTGCGGCCACGGGTCAGGGCGCGTGCGTCGAACGCGCGGCCGAGGTCTTCGGACGAGAACGGGGTCGGCATGGATCGATGCAACTCTCTGGCGAAATGGTCGTGGCCGGCCGAGGCGGCCAACGCGGCATCGTAGCCGAAAACCACGATGGCCGCGCGGGTCTTGCGTCGCGGGCCGGGCCGGCCGCCGCTAGGCGCCCGGTCTGGCGCAGCCGGGGCGCTCAACGGTGACGTCGAGCTTTTGCAACAACCGGTAGAAGGTCACGCGCGACACGCCGAGCGCCGCCGCCGCGGCCGTCACGTTCTGGCCGGTGTGGCGCAACGCCGCCAGCACCGTCTCGCGGTCGATCCCGGCGGTGTGCCCGGGCCGGTTCGGCACCGGCGGCGACGCGGGCGACGCGGCGGCGGCGATGGCACGGCGAGAGGACGGAGCGAGGCTGAGGTCGGCGGCCTGGATCAGGGTGCCGCCGCACATCACCACGGCGCGGAAGATCGACGATTTCAGCTCGCGCACGTTGCCCGGCCAGTCGTGTGCCGCCAGGACCGCCATGGCCTCGGCGGTGATGCCGCGCGCCGTGCCGCCGACCGCCTCGGCGCTCTCGGCGATGAAGCGGCGCACCAGCGGCTCGAGGTCGCCCACCCGGTCGCGCAGCGGCGGCATGTGCAGCGACAGCACGTTGAGGCGGAAGAACAGATCCTCGCGGAACCGTCCGCCGCGCATCGCCGCCGACAGGTCGACGTTGGTGGCGGCGATGATGCGGACGTCGACCGGGATGGTCTCGCCCCTGCCGCCCACGCGGCTGATGGTGCCTTCCTGCAGGAAGCGCAGCAGGTGGCTCTGCAGGTCGATCGGCATGTCGCCGATCTCGTCGAGGAACAGCGTGCCGCCATGGGCGTGCTCGATCTGGCCGATCTTGCGCGCCGCCGCCCCGGTGAAGGCGCCCTTCTCGTAGCCGAACAGCTCGGAGGCGATCAGCTCGGACGGCAGGGCGGCGCAGTTCAGGGCGGTGAGCGGCTTGTCGCGGCGGCGGGAGGCGGCGTGGATGGCGCGGGCCGAGACTTCCTTGCCGGTGCCGCTCTCGCCGGTGATCAGCACCGGCGCGTCGGTCGCGGCGAAGCGGCGCAGCACGCTCCAGACCTGGGTCATCTGCTCGCTGTGGTGCTCGATCGCCGCACCCGGCGCGGCACCCGGCGCCACTCCCGGCGCCGCATGGAGGGCCGGCCGCGGCGCGGCCCGGAAGGCGGGCGCGAATTCGGCGGGTCGCTCGGTTGGTGAAGCCATCATGGAAGAACCCGGATGCTGATGTTGTCGAACGGCTGTCCACGGCGGACACGCATCGACGTTTACACTACTGAGTTACACAGTGTACGGGAGTCATGAAGCGCGCCGGTCACGATCATCAAATGTTGCAAAATATGGCATATTCCAAAACCCGTCCGTGCGGCCGCGGCCGGGCAACCCCGTCCCGCTGATCGATGGGCGGCAGGCTCGGCGCGGTTCATGGCATTTTTGCAGCAGGTGACGCTTTGTTGAACGCGCCCCGTCGCGCGCCCTGTCGCAAACGACGGCCGGGCGGCGTCACGCCGGGAGCGTCGCCTGCAGCGCCCGTGCCCTGGCGCGCTCGCGGCGCTGGTCCTTCTTCGACGGTGCCGCGAGCGTCTGCGCGTCCGGCTGCGCGGCACGGCTGCGCCGGGCGAGCAGGCGCCGGTACTCGTCCATGTCGCCGTCATAGGGGCCGACCGTGCCGTCGGACACCAGCAGCAGCCGGTCGGCGACCAGCTCCACCAGCAGCGGGTCGTGGGTGATGAGCAGCACGGCGCCATCGTACTCGGCCAACGCCCGCACCAGCGCGTCGCGCGCGTCGATGTCGAGGTGGTTGGTGGGCTCGTCCAGGACCAGCATGTGCGGCGCGTCGCGCGTCGCCAGCGCCAGCAGCAGGCGCGCCTTCTCGCCGCCCGACAGTGCCGCGACCCGCGTCCCGGCGCGCTCGATGTCGAGCCCGAAGCGCGCCAGCTGCGCCCGCAACTGCGGCGTGGTGGCGCGGGGCAGGGCGCGGGCCATGTGCTCGACCGGGGTCTCGCGCGGCGTCAGCTCGTCGGTCTGGTGCTGCGCGAAGTAGCCGACCTTGAGCTTGCCCGAGCGGCGCAGCTCGCCCGCCAGCGGGGCGAGGCGCCCGGACAGCAGCTTGGCCAGGGTCGACTTGCCGTTGCCGTTGGTGCCCAGCAGGGCGATGCGGTCGTCCATCTCGACGTTGAGCGACACCTGGCGCAGCACGGCAACGCCGTCGTAGCCGACGCTCACCTGGTCGAGCGCGAGGATCGGCGGCGCCAGCCGGCTGGGCTGCGGGAAGTCGAACCGCGCCTGCTTGTCCTCGACCGCGCCCGTGATGGCGGGCAGCTTCTCCAGCGCCCGCAGCCGCGACTGCGCCTGCCGCGCCTTGCTGGCGGTGGCGCGGAAGCGGTCGACGAAGGCCTGCATGTGGGCGCGCTGCGCCGCCACGCGCTCGCCGGCGCGGGCCTGTTGCAACGCCTGTTCGGCGCGGATGCGGGCGAACTCGGTGTAGCCGCCCGGCGTCAGCGACAGCCGGCCGGCGTGCAGGGGGGCGATCGCGTCCACCGCGCGGTCGAGCAGGAAGCGGTCGTGCGAGATGATCAGCGCCGCCCCCTTGAAGCGGGCCAGCCAGCCTTCCAGCCACACCGTCGCCTCGAGGTCGAGATGGTTGGTCGGCTCGTCGAGCAGCAGCAGGTCCGGCTCGGCGACCAGGGCCGCGGCCAACGCCACGCGCATCCGCCAGCCGCCGGAGAACGAGCCGACCGGGCGTGCCTGCGCCGCTTCGTTGAAGCCCAACCCGGCCAGGATCGCGGCGGCGCGGGCCGGCGC
>CAXTVL010000350.1:0-3516 GCA_964247515.1 uncultured Acetobacteraceae bacterium
CCGCGAGGCAGCCGATATGGCTGCAATGGCGGATCGACACCGAAGCGAGCCCGGTCTCGCGCGCCCGCGCCGCCGCCCAGTCGGCGGCGCGCTCGACCAGCCCCGGGCCAGGCAGCCTGCGGCCGTCCCAGGTCTGCGCGGCACCCGCCTCGGCCACCACGATCGGCTCGCCGGCGTGGGTCATGCGCCCGGCGGCGATCTCGTCGAGATAGGCGCCGAGCAAGGCCAGGCCGTGCGTGGTGTGGCCCATCAGGTCGCCCTCGACCAGCACGGCGGCGGTCACGGCCGCCTTGTCGGCTTCCAGCCCGGCGTGGCGCAGCAGGGCGGTGGCGAGGTCGGTCAGGTCTTGCGCGGCGTGGCGTTCGGACATGCAATGGGGTCCCGGTGACAACGCCGCTTCATCGCACGCAACAGGGGAGCCGCGCCATGTGGCAGCCGAGCGAACGCTATCCCGACCCCGCGGTGCGCGTGCTCGACCCGCGTTTCGCCCGGTATCGGCTGTCGCTGGCCGGCGTCGAGCGGCTGGCGACCGGGTGCCGTTGGGCCGAGGGGCCGGTCTGGTTCGGCGACGGACGCTACCTGTTGTGGAGCGACATCCCCAACGACCGCATCCTGCGATGGGAGGAGGAGACCGGTGCCACCAGCGTCTTCCGCCGCCCGTCGGGCAACGCCAACGGCAACACCCGCGATCGCCAGGGCCGCCTCGTCACCTGCGAGCACCGCACCCGCCGTGTCACCCGCACCGAGCCGGATGGCGCGATCACCGTGCTGTGCGACGGTTACGGCGGCCACCGGCTCAACTCTCCGAACGACGTGGTGGTCGCCCCCGACGGCGCGGTGTGGTTCACCGACCCGGCGTTCGGCCTGCTCGGCTACTACGAGGGCGAGCGCGCCGAGCAGGAGCTGCCGGAGGCGGTCTACCGGCTCGACCCCGCGAGCGGCGCCGCGACGCTGGCGCTGGGCGACGTGCCGGGGCCGAACGGGCTGGCGTTCTCGCCCGACGGCGGCACGCTCTACGTCGTCGCCTCGCGCGCCCCGCCGCGCGAGATCCGCGCCTACGACGTGGCCGAGGACGGCCGCCTCGGCGGTGGAAGGGTGCTGATCGACGCCGGCGAGGGCGGCACGCCGGACGGCTTGCGCGTCGATGTCGACGGCAACCTCTGGTGCGGCTGGGGCATGGGCACGCCCGGGCTCGACGGCGTGCGGGTGTTGGCACCCGACGGCACGCCGATCGGCCATATCGACCTGCCGGAGCGCTGCGCCAACGTCTGCTTCGGCGGCCGCTGGCGCAACCGCCTGTTCATGGCCGCGAGCCACAGCCTGTACGCGCTCTACGTGAACACCCAGGGCGTCGCCGGCGGCTGAATGGCCGGGGGCCGCCCCGCCATCCGACCGATGCACGCGCTGGCGCCGGAGCGCCATGTTGGGGGCATGAGCGACACACAGAGCAGCCCCGAGACCGCCTTCTCGAGCCTTTCCGACGCGCTGGTGCGCGTGGTCGCGGGCGCGTCGCCGCACGTGGCGGGCCTCGCCTGGGGCCGGCGCGGCGGCCTCAGCGCGATCCTGTGGCGGCAGGGCGTGCTCGTCACCTCCGAGCAGAGCCTGCCCGAAGCCGAGCACTACCAGGCGACGCTGCCGGGCGGCGGCCACGCCCGCGCGACGCTGGCCGGGCGCGATCCCTCGACCAACGTCGCGGTGTTGCGCGTCGAGGCGGACGCCGCTCCGTTCGCCGTGGCCGAGCCAGCCGGCGTGGGTGCCCTGGTGCTGGCGCTGGGCGGCGACTCGGCGCGGATGGGCAGCATCGAGGCGCTGGGACCGGCCTGGGAGAGCCAGCGCGGCGGGCGCATCGACCGGCTGGTGCGCCTCGCTGTGCGACTGCCGCAGGACGCCGAGGGTGGCCCCGTGGTCGACGCCCATGGCCGTCTGCTCGGCATGTCGACCTACGGGCCGCGGCGCGGCGTGCTGGTGATCCCGGCCGCCACGGTGGCGCGCAGCGTGGAGCCGTTGCTACGCGATGGCCGCCTGGCGCGTGGCTGGCTCGGAGTCGGCCTGCACGAGGTGGCGTTGCCGCCGGAGATCACGCAGCGCGCCTCGGCCATGGGTGGCTTGATGGTGATGGGCTTCGCCGACGGCGCCCCCGCCGCCGGCGCGCTGCTGCCGGGCGACATCCTGGTCGCCGTCGCGGGCACCCCGGTCGTCACCGTGCGCGCGCTGGCCAGGATGCTCGGCCCGGAGGCGGTGGGGCAGGCGCTCGAGCTGACCCTGGTGCGCGGTGGCGCGCTGACCCGGGTCGCGGTCACGATCGGCGCGCGGCCTTGACGGCGCTGGCGATGGCCGTCGCCGACGCCGACCGCCCGCGCGTGGCGCTGCGGCTGCGCGACCCGCTGCGCCGCCGGGCGCTGGAGCGGGCGCTGTCGCCGGTCGCCGAGGCGCAAGCGGACGTGCTGGTGCTGGACTTGCGGCCGGGCGAGGCGGTGCCGACCGACGCGGCGGCGTTCGACGGCGCGTTGCTGGTGCTGTCCGACGATCCCGCGGTCGCCGCCGACAAGAGCGTGGCGGGCGTGCTGCCGCAGGCCGCCGGCGAGCGCCAGGTGAGTGCGGCCGTCGCCGCCCTGGCGGAAGGGCTCGTGGTACGCACGCCCGCGCTGCGCGAGGCGACTGGTTTCGCGGTCGCCGAACCGGGAACGCGGCCGTTGCTGACGCCGCGCGAGGTCGAGGTGCTGGCCGCGGTCGGGCAGGGGATGAGCAACAAGGCGATCGCCCGGCGCCTCGGCATCTCCGCGCACACCGTCAAGTACCACCTGGAAGCGATCTTCGCCAAGCTCGACGTGCGCAGCCGCGCCGAGGCGGTGACGCGCGGCCTGCGGGTCGGCGTGCGGGTGATGTAGCGCCGCTCAGCCGGCCTGCTCGCCGGCCAGCAGCCGCGCCGCCAGCCACTCTCCGGCCGGCCCGGGACGCGCGTCGCGGCGATGCACCAGCAGCAGCTTGAAATCCATCTCCGCAGGGCGCGGCACGTCGAGCCGCACCAGCCTGCCGGTTGCCAGATCCTCGCGCACCATGGGTTCCGGCATGTTGCCCCAGCCGAGGCCGGCGCGCAGCAGCGCGTGCTTGGCGCCGAGGTCGCCCAGCCGCCAGGTGTGCTGCGACAGCACCCCGAAATCCTGCCCCTCGGTCAGCCGCGAGCGGTCGGTCAGCACCAGTTGCGTCTGCTCGCCGAAGTCGCGCGCGCTCAGCGTCCGCCGCATCCGGGCGAGCGCGTGCGCGGGCGCCGCCACCGGCAGCAGCGCCACCTGGCCCAGCGGCACGCATTCGAGCGCGTCCTGCAGCGCCGCCATCCAGCCGGCGACCCCGAGGCCGCAGGCACGCTCCAGCACCCGCTGCACCACCTGGCCCAACGCCTCGACCTCGAGCCGCAGCGCGACGGTGGGGAAGCGCGCCGCGAACGCCTGCAATGCCGCGACCAGGCGCGCCGGCGGGAACATCACGTCGACCGCGAGCGAGACCTCGGCCTCCAGC
>CAXTVL010000351.1:0-3505 GCA_964247515.1 uncultured Acetobacteraceae bacterium
GCCAGACGCCGCCAACATATCCCTTCCTCAATCCAGATTTAACAGTCAATGAACGGCCCGTTTCCGGGAGGTGAAAACGACGCCCTGGAGGCGCCGTCTTCGGTGCCGGGTTTCTAGCGGTAGCCTTGGACAGTGTCAACGCCGTGACACCCTATCACGGAACACCTTACTTAAACTCTAAGGCTCTGATATCTCAGTCTTAGCCGCTGCGATAATGTCGGAGGGCCGATTAACGCCGACAAAAACCCGACAGCGACGAGGCATGTCCAAACAACATGCCCTGTCCCCTTGTCACGCTTCGATCCCGTTTTCAGGCGGCTTTTGCCTCGAACGCCTGGCCGATCACCAGGCCGTCGAGCCCCACTCCCACCGGTACGTGCTCGCCGTCGTGGATGGCGCCTTGCAATATCAGGCCGGCCAGCTTG
This sequence comes from uncultured Acetobacteraceae bacterium, assembly GCA_964247515.1. Lineage (GTDB taxonomy): Bacteria > Pseudomonadota > Alphaproteobacteria > Acetobacterales > Acetobacteraceae > CAVRQM01. Next base: position 426 of record CAXTVL010000351.1, read on the forward strand.
TTCTGCAGGCTGCGCTGGATCACCCGCTTCAACGGCCGCGCGCCGTAGACCGGGTCGTAGCCTTCGTTGGCCAGCCAGTCGATCGCCGAACCGTCGAGGTCGAGCGCGATCTGTCGATCGGCCAGCAGCTCGCGCAGCCGCGACAACTGGATGTCGACGATCGAGGCCATGTCGCTGCGCTGCAGGCGGCGGAACAGCACCACCTCGTCCAACCGGTTCAGGAATTCCGGCCGGAAATGCTCCCGCACCACCCGCATCACTTGCCCATATGCCATCGACAGGTCAGCCCCGTCCGGCTGTGCCGCCAGCACGTCGCTCCCGAGGTTGCTGGTCAGCACGATGATGGTGTTGCGGAAATCCACCGTCCGCCCCTGGCCGTCGGTCAGCCGTCCGTCGTCGAGCACTTGGAGCAGGATGTTGAAGACGTCCTCGTGCGCCTTCTCCACCTCGTCGAACAGGATCACCTGGTATGGCCGCCGCCGCACCGCCTCGGTCAGCACGCCGCCCTCGTCGTAGCCGACATAGCCGGGCGGGGCGCCGATCAGGCGGCTGACGGCGTGCTTCTCCATGAACTCGCTCATGTCGATGCGCACCATCGCCCGGTCGTCGTCGAACAGGAACCCGGCCAGCGCCTTGGTCAGCTCGGTCTTGCCGACACCGGTCGGGCCCAGGAACAGGAAGCTGCCGATCGGCCGGTTCGGATCCTGCAGCCCGGCCCGCGCGCGCCGCACCGCGTCGGAGACGGCCCGCAACGCGTCTTCCTGACCCACCACGCGGCGGCGCAACTCGTCCTCCATGCGCAGCAGCTTGGCGCGCTCGCCCTCCAGCATCTTGTCGACCGGAACGCCGGTCCAGCGCGACACCACGCCGGCGACGCTCTCCTCCGTCACGGCCTCGTTGACCAGCCGGCCGCCGTCCTGCGCCGCCGTCGCCTCGCGCTCCAGGCCCGGGATGACGCCATAGAGCAGCTCGCTGGCGCGGCCGAGGTCGCCGCGGCGCTGCGCCATCTCGACCTCGTTGCGCGCCTGGTCGAGCCGCTCCTTGACCTTCTGCGCCTGTGCCAGCGTATCCTTCTCCTCGCGCCAGGCCGTCGTCATCGCCTCGGCGCGCTCCTCCAGCCCGGCCAGCTCCTGCTGCAGCCGCGCCAGCCGCTCGCGGCTGCCGGCATCGTCCTCGCGCTTCAGCGCCTCGCGCTCGATCTTGAGCTGCATCACCCGGCGGTCGAGCTCGTCCAGCTCCTCGGGCTTGCTGTCGACCTGCATCCGCAGCCGGCTGGCCGCCTCGTCGATCAGGTCGATCGCCTTGTCGGGCAGGAAGCGGTCGGTGATGTAGCGGTTGGACAGCGTGGCGGCGGCGACCAGCGCCGCGTCGGTGATGCGGACACCGTGATGCAGCTCGTATTTCTCCTTGATGCCGCGCAGGATGCTCACGGTATCGGCGACACTCGGCTCGCCCACGAACACCGACTGGAAGCGCCGCGCCAGCGCCGCGTCCTTCTCGATGTACTTGCGGTACTCGCTGAGCGTGGTGGCGCCGACGCAATGCAGCGTGCCGCGCGCCAGCTCGGGCTTGAGCAGGTTGGAGGCGTCCATGGCGCCATCGGCACGCCCGGCGCCGACCAGCGTGTGCATCTCGTCGATGAACAGCACGACCTCGCCGGCGGCCGCCTCGATCTCCTGCAGCACGGCTTTCAGCCGCTCCTCGAACTCGCCGCGATACTTGGCGCCGGCGACCAAGGCGCCGAGGTCGAGCGCCAGCACGCGCTTGCCCTTGAGCGATTCCGGCACGTCGCCGTTGACGATGCGCAGGGCGAGGCCCTCGACGATGGCGGTCTTGCCGACGCCCGGCTCGCCGATCAGCACCGGGTTGTTCTTGGTCCGCCGCGCGAGCACCTGGATGGTGCGCCTGATCTCCTCGTCGCGGCCGATCACCGGGTCGAGCTTGCCCTCGCGCGCCAGGGCGGTGACGTCGCGGGCGTACTTGTTCAGCGCGTCGAAATTGGCCTCGGCCGCGGGACTCGTGACCTTGCGCCCCTTGCGGATGTCGGCGACCGCGCGCTCCAGCGCCTGCGGTGTCACGCTGGCGGCCCGCAGCGCGCGCGCCGCAGCGGAATCGGAGCTCGCCAAGCCGAGCAGCAGCCGGTCTTGCGCCACGTACTCGTCACCGGCCTTGGTTGCGGCCTGCTGCGCCGCATCGAGCAGGCGCACGAAGCCGGGTGTCGCCTGCGGTTGCGCGGCGCCGCTGCCTTGCACTTTCGGCAGCTTGGCCAGTTCGCTTTCGACCGCGAGCCGCGCCGCCTTGTCGTCACCGCCGGCGGCCCGAATCAAGCCGGCGGCCGCGCCCTCGTCGTCGTCCAGCAGCGCCTTGAGCAGGTGCTCCGGCGTAAGCTGCGGGTGGAAGTCGCGGATCGCGATGGTCTGGGCGGCTTGGATGAAGCCACGCGCCCGTTCGGTGAATTTCTCGATGTCCATATGTCCTGTCCCTGTTCGAGGCGACCACGACGAAGCTGCCCCATACCGGCAACAGCCTCGCCTTTAGTTGCTCAAGAAATGGGCAGGGGAGTGGAACGCCTCAAGAGCCGTTCCCCGTCAGGTCAGCGAAACACGCCGAAGATGTAGAGCAGAATGAGGACGGGAATCGGGATTCCCAGCAGCCACAGCAGGATAGGGCGCATCGACCAGCCTCCTTCGGGTTCCGGGCATGGTCGCAACGCGCCCGCGACGGCGCCGGTTGCAGACGTCACGCCCCTGCGCCGGCCGGTTGCGGCGCGCGGGAGAGCCCGCGTCGCAGCCGGGCGATCCGGCCGAGGCCCGCGAGCCGGCGGTCCAGGAACGCCAGCGTGTCGGCCTCGCCCTCGCTGGTGTCGCGCAGCCAGAACAGCAGCGTCATGGCGTAGATCGCGGCAAGGATGGCTCGCTTGCTGTACCAGCTGAAATCCGCCCCGCGGTCGCCGGCTTCGTGCCAGATCGCGTCCACCGTGCGGGCGGTGATCCGGGCCGCGAGCGCAGCGTGTCCCGGCGTCGCCAGCACGGCGAGCGCGCGGCGGACCGCCTCGCGGTCGGGTCGGCTCTGCGCCAGGC
>CAXTVL010000352.1:0-3500 GCA_964247515.1 uncultured Acetobacteraceae bacterium
GGGATGCGCCGCGAGCCAGGTCTGCAAATCGGGGTCGACCCGGTCGACCAGCCGCACCCAGGCGCCACGGTGCAGGTCGCGCCCGTCCTCGGCCGAGACCACGTCGCAGGCCAGCTCCGCCTCCTGCCCCTGCCGCAGCAGCAGCAGGTCGAACGACGCGCCCTCGTCGAAGCCGAGATAGCCGACCTCGAAACCACGGCGGCGCTGGCGCATGGCGGTGCTGGCCAAGTGGAACAGCGGCGTCAGCGTGGCGCTGCCGGACAGCGCCGCGAGCAGCACGGCGCGCAACCGGCCGCGCCCCTCGGCACCCAGCCGGCCGGTGAGCGTGGTGAGCTCCCGCGCCATCGCCGCCACCAGGCGCTCGACATCCGTGGGCGAGGTGTTGCGCCCCTGTCGACGCAACCGCTCGATGGAGATCTCGATCACGTGGCGCTGCATCAACGCCCGTCCCGTGCGCTGGGTCGCCGCGATGGAGCGCCCCAGCTCGGCGATCCGCCGGTTCCAGCGCGCCGCTCCGACCATGGCCACGAAGTCCGCGGCGATGTCGATCAGCGCGGCTTCGGTGGGCAGGGAGTCGACGGTTGCGTGGGGGAGCGCGGGCCCGGGAGCGTCATTCATGCGGGTCAAGTCCGTGCAACGTGGGTACGACGAAGCGGTTCCGCCGCACTCCGCTCACCCTCCATGGGGCGTTGGGCTTGGGCACGGTCGCACCGGCATATGGTCGGCCCGCCGTGCCGCCGCCATGCCCTAGCGCCGTCGAGACGGGGTATTTCGAGCGGGCGGACCCGCCGCGGCCGGGTTCATTCCGCGGTCGCGATGTCCGGCGCGCCGACGTTCTTCATGCCGACGATGTGATAGCCGCTGTCGACATGGTGCACCTCGCCGGTGACGCCCGACGCCAGGTCGGACAGCAGGTAGACCCCGGCGCCGCCGACGTCCTCGATGGTGACGTTGCGTTCCAACGGCGAGTTGTACTGGTTCCACTTCAGGATGTAGCGGAAATCGCCGATGCCGCTGGCCGCCAGCGTGCGGATCGGCCCGGCGCTGATGGCGTTGACGCGGATGCGGTCGGGGCCGAGATCGGTCGCCATGTAGCGCACCGAGGCCTCCAGCGCCGCCTTGGCGACACCCATGACGTTGTAGTGCGGCACCACCCGCTCGGCGCCCAGGTAGCTCAGCGTCAGCATGGCGCCGCCCGGCCGCATCATCGCCGCCGCGCGGCGCGCCACCGCCACGAAGCTGTAGCAGCTGATGTCGAGCGCCTGCGCGAACGCCTCGCGCGGGGTGTCGAGGTAGCGGCCGCGCAGGAACTGCTTGTCGGCGAAGCCGATCGCGTGGACCAGGAAGTCGATGCCCTCCCAGCTCCGCCCGATCTCGGCGAACGCCGCGTCGATGCTGGCATCGTCGGCGACGTCGCACGGCGCCAGCAGGCTCGAGCCGACGCCGGCGGCGAGCGGGCGCACCCGGCGTTCGAGCGCCTCGCCCTGGTAGGTGAAGGCGATTTCGGCGCCCTGGGCGGCGCAGGCGGCGGCGATGCCCCAGGCCAGCGAGCGGTCGTTGGCGACGCCCATCACCACGCCGCGTTTGCCCGCCATCAGGGTGCCCGTCAGCGGGGCGGCGGTCACGATCGGCTGGTCGTCGGGCATGATGTGATCCTGGATCGGGTAGGAGCCGCAACCTCCTGGCATACGCGCCACCGCGGCGGCAAGATAGGGCCCACAGGAGAGCCCGCCATGCCCGACCCGTTCCAGCAGTTCCAGTCGTGGCTCGACGAGGCCACCGGCCTCGAGCCGAACGACCCCAACGCCATGACGCTCGCGACCGCGACCGCGGACGGCACGCCCTCGGCGCGGATCGTGCTGCTGAAGGGGCTGGACCCGCGCGGCCTCACCTTCTTCACCAACACCCGGAGCCGCAAGGGCGATGAGTTGGCCGCCAACCGGCGCGCGGCGCTGCTGTTCCACTGGAAGTCGCTGCGCCGGCAGGTTCGCGTCGAGGGCGTGGTCGAGCCGGTGACGGCTTCCGAGGCGGACGCCTACTTCGCGACCCGCGCGCGCGTCTCGCGCCTCGGCGCCATCGCCTCCGACCAGTCGCGCCCGCTGCCGGAGCGCGCCGAGCTGGAACGGCGGGTGGCCGCGGCCGACGCGCGCCATCCCGGCGAGGACATCCCGCGCCCGCCGCACTGGTCCGGCTACCGGCTGTTGCCGAGCCGGTTCGAGTTCTGGCAGGACATGGAGTTCCGGCTGCACGACCGCACGGTCTACGCGCGCGGCGAGGGCGGGTGGGAGACCACGAAGCTGTACCCCTGAGCCAGGAGGCCCCGCCATGCCGATCCGCAAGATCCTGCTGCCGCTGACCGGGACCGCGGCCGGCGAGGCGGAGCTGGCGACCGCCTGGAGCGTCGCCGAGACGTTCAAGTCGCATTTGCAGGCCCTGCATGTGCGCCTCAACAGCCGCGACGTGGCGCCGTTGGCCGGCGAGGGGCTGTCCGGGGCGATGATCGAGGACATGATGTCGGCCAGCGAGACCGAGAGCGGCCAGCGCGCCACCGCGGTGCGGGCGCTGTTCGACCGCTTCGTCCTGGGTCACTCGGTGCGGCTGGCGGCGCCCAGCTTCGGCGACCGCGAGGCCTCGGCCAGCTTCGTCACCGTGACCGGGCGCGAGGAGGACACGGTGGCGCAACTGGCGCGGCTGGCCGACCTCACCGTGGTGCCGCACCCGGAGGCGGGCGAGGATCTATCGTCGTCGGACGCGCTGCACGCGGTGCTGTTCGACAGCGGCCACCCGGTGCTGATCGCCCCGCAGGTGATCCCGGACACGTTCGCGACCCGAATCTGCGTGGCCTGGAACGGCACCTCGGAATCGACCGCCGCGGTGCAGTCGGCGCTGCCGTGGCTGCGCCGGGCGTCGGAGGTGCGGGTGCTGTCCTCGCCCGCCTACCAGCGGCGCGGCCCGGCGGCGGCGGCGTTGGCCGAGTACCTCGCGCTGCACGGGGTCGCGGCCGAATTGGCCGAGTTCCGCCCGATGGACCGCGACGTGGGGCGCGGCATGCTGGCGGCGGCGCGGGAGTTCGGAGCGGATCTGCTGGCGATGGGCGCCTACAGCCATTCGCGGCTGCGGCAACTGATCCTGGGCGGGGTCACGCGGCACGTGCTGGAGAACGCGGAGCTGCCGGTGCTGATGAACCGGTGAGGATGGGCCGTGCCGCTGAGCCCGGATCAAGATATGCTGGAGCACCAACTAAGGGTTGAACTGATGGGCGTGCAGATTGAACACTTCAAGACACAGGTCCGATGGGAGCCGTGGAAGGCCATGGCGGTGGCGGCCGGTGCCGGCGCGGGTGTCACGGCCGCGATCATCGGCGTCATCACGCTCCTTCTGCGCTCGACTGGAAAGTAGGCGGGAACGGCGTCCCGCCTCTTGGCGCCGCGATCACGCCGCGCCCCCGACCTGCCGCGCCCAGTCGCCCAAGTTGTAGTGGTTGCTGACCCGCTCCACCC
>CAXTVL010000353.1:0-3490 GCA_964247515.1 uncultured Acetobacteraceae bacterium
CAGCCTGCGCAGCACGGCCGGCGCGTGGACCAGCAGCGGCGGCGGCAGGTCGCGCAGCAACCGGGCGGCTTCGTCGAGGGGCAGGTCGAGCAGCTCGCCGTCCGGGGTGAGCACCGCCGCGCGGCCGGTGCCGGCGACCACGGCCGGGACGGCTGGCAGGGCGATGCGGGGAGGCATCATGGCAGTATAGGAGAAGCCGGCGATTGACCAAGCCATCCCGCGTTCATAGCTTGCGCCATCATGCCAACCCCCATTTCCGCAACGAACCTCCCGAGGTCCTGGCCGTTCGAGGAGGCGCGGAAGGTGGCCGCGCGGCTGGCCGCCTCGGGCAAGGCGCAGGCGCTGTTCGAGACCGGCTACGGCCCGTCCGGCCTGCCGCATATCGGCACCTTCGGCGAGGTCGCGCGCACCAGTTGGGTGCGCCACGCGTTCACGGCGCTGACCGGCCTGCCGTCGCGCCTGCTGGCGTTCAGCGACGACATGGACGGGCTGCGCAAGGTGCCCGACAACGTGCCCGACCGCGCCATGCTGGCGGAGTTCATCGGCCGGCCGCTGAGCCGGGTGCCGGACCCGTTCGGCACCCACGAGAGCTACGCCGCGCACAACAACGCCCGGCTGCGCGCCTTCCTCGACCGCTTCGGCTTCGAGTACGAGTTCGCCTCCTCGACCGAGTACTACGCCGCCGGCCGGTTCGACGCGGCGCTGCGGCTGGCGCTGGAACGGCACGCCGAGATCGTCGCCGCGGTGCTGCCGACGCTGCGCGCCGAGCGCGCCGCCACCTACTCGCCGATCCTGCCGATCCACCCGCGCACCGGCGTCGTCATGCAGGTGCCGATCGAGCGCGTCGACACCGACGCCGGCACCGTCGCCTGGCGCGACCCCGCCGACGGCGCCTGGTTCGAGACCCTGGTCACGGGAGGCGCCTGCAAGCTGCAATGGAAGGCCGACTGGGCGATGCGCTGGCAGGCGCTCGACGTCGACTACGAGATGTCGGGCAAGGACCTGATCGACAGCGTGCGGCTGTCCGGCAAGCTCTGCCGAATCCTGGGCCAGCCGCCGCCGGCCGGCCTCACCTACGAGCTGTTCCTCGACGAGCACGGGCAGAAGATCAGCAAGAGCAAGGGCAACGGGCTGTCGGTCGACGACTGGCTGCGCTACGCGCCGGCCGAGAGCCTCGGCCAGTTCATGTTCAACCAGCCGCAACGGGCGAAGCGGCTGTTCTTCGACGTGATCCCGCGCGCCGTGGACGAATACCTGGGCAACGCCGAGAAGGCGCGCGTGCAGCCGGAGGCCGAGGCGATGGCCAACCCGGCCTGGCACATCCACGCCGGGCACGTGCCGGAGGCGGCGCACAGCCCGCTGTCGTTCGCCATGCTGCTCAACCTCGCCAGCGTGGTGAACGCCGAGCAGCCGGAGGTGCTGTGGGGCTTCATCGCCCGCTACGCGCCGGGCGCCACGCCGCGGACGCAGCCGTTCCTCGACCGGCTGGCGGCGCACGCCGTCGCCTACTACCGCGACCGGGTGCGGCCGGCGCGCCGCGTGCGCGACCCGGAGCCGTTCGAGCGCGAGGCGCTGCTCGACCTGGCCCAGAGCCTGCGGGCACTGCCGCCCGCCACCGCCCCCGAGGACATCCAGAACGTCGTCTACGCGGTGGGCAAGCGGCACCCGTTCAGCGAGCTGCGCGCCTGGTTCGGCTGCCTGTACCAGGTGCTGCTGGGGGCCGACGAGGGGCCGCGCTTCGGCCAGTTCGCGGCCCTGTACGGCGTCCCCGAGACGGTCGCGCTGATCGAGGCGGCGCTGTCGCGCGACCCCGTCGCCGATGCGGCCTGACAAACGGCGCGGCCTCTGGCGCCGCACCGCGCGCCACCTGCCGGCGGTGCTCGGCGCGGCCCTGCTGGTGGGCGCCGTGTATGTGGTGCAGAAGGAGTTCCGCCACCTCAAGGTCGACGACATCGAGCGCGCACTCGGCGCCATCCCGCGGCGCTCGCTGCTGTTGTCGTTCGCCTGGACGGTGGCGTCGTACGGGCTGCTGACCCTCTATGACCGGCTCGGCACCATCTACGCCGGCAACGTGGTGAGCTACCTGCGCGTCTCGTTCGCCTCGTTCTGCGCCTACGCGCTGTCGCACAATTTGGGCTTCGCCGCGGTCTCCGGGGCGGCGGTGCGCTACCGGCTGTACGCCAACTGGGGCCTGGCGCCGGCGCAGATCGCCCGCGTGGTGGCGTTCTGCAGCCTGACCTTCGGTCTGGGCGGCATGGTGCTGGGCGGCGCCATCCTGTTCGCCGAGCCAGGCGCCGTGCCGTTCTTCGGCCAGCACCTGCCACGATGGGCGCTGTATGCGATCGGGGCGGCGATGTGGGCGGTGGTCGCGGCCTATGTCACCGTCTCGCGCATCCTCGGCACGCTGCACCTGTTCGGCCACACCATCGAACTGCCGCAATGGCGCATGTCGATCGCCCAAGTGGCGCTGGCCTCGGCCGACGTGGCGTTCACCGCCGCGATCTTCTACGCGCTGCTGCCGCACATCAACGGGCTGACCTACGTGCGGATGCTGGCGGTCTATCTCAGCAGCTACACGGCGGGCCTGCTCGCGACGCTGCCGGGCGGGCTCGGCGTGTTCGACGGGGCGATGCTGTTCGGCCTGTCGCCGTACCTGGAGGCGCCGGTGATCGTCGGCGCCATCGTGGTGTTCCGGCTGTTCTACTACATCATCCCGCTGTTCCTGGCCGGCAGCCTGTTCGCCGGCAACGAGCTGGTGCTGCGCGGACGCGCCGTGCTGCGGCCGAACGCGGCCCCGCGCCCGCGCTGGAGCGAGCCCGACTTCGCCGTCGCCGCCGGCACCGGCGTGGTGGCGCTGTGCGGCGTGCTGCTGCTCAGCCTCGGCGTGCTGGAACGGCAGCCGGACTTCAGCTGGATCGATCCCGGTTTCGCCGACGTGGCGCTGCAGGCCAGCCAGTTCCTGCCGTCGCTGATCGGCGCCGCCCTGCTGGTGCTGGCGGTCGCGTTGTCGCAGCGGGTGACGCTGGCCTGGGGCGCCACCATCCTGTTGCTGCTGGTGGCCGCCGTGGTCGCGGTGGCGCAGCACCAGCCGAACTGGATTCCGCTGGTGCTGGTGCTGGCCGCCCTTCTGGTGCTGCCGTACCGCGGCGCGTTCTACCGCCATGCCCGGCTGATCAGCGGCACCACCCTGCACGCCTCGGTCGCGGTGCCGCTGTTCACGCTGCTGATGTGCGTGGTGGCGCTGGCCTCGTTCGAGCGCCACGTGCGCTGGCTGGGCGACAGCAGCTTCTGGAAGGTGATCCTGTCGCCCGACGTGCCGAACGCCACCCGCGCCTCGGTGGCGCTGGCGGTGGCGTTGGGGCTGGTGGCGCTGTGGCGGCTGCTGCGCCCGGTTCGGGTCGGCTGGCTGGCCTGGGGCGGCGAGGCTCGCCGCCGCTACGCCGAGCTGGGCGACCTGCCGCCGGCCGGCGCCGACGGCGTGGTGTGGGGC
>CAXTVL010000354.1:0-3488 GCA_964247515.1 uncultured Acetobacteraceae bacterium
GCGTGTGGTCGCGAAAGGCCGCGCAACCAGCCCATGCGTTGCGCGATGTCGGGCGCCGCGAACGCCAGCGAGCCCATCACCACCGTGTCGGCGCCGGCGGCGCACAGCTCGGGTACGGTGTGCTCGCGGATCGCGCCGTCGGCGGCCAGCAGCACCGGGCGGCCGCGCAGCAGCGCGCGGGCCTCGGCCAAGCGCGTGAGGGCGTGCGGGGACAGCTCCTGCCCCTTCACGCCGATCGCGGTGCCGAGCAGCGTCAGCATATCGCAGCGGTCGAGCCAGGGGCGGACCACGGCAACCGGGGTCTCCACCCGCAGCACCAGGCCGGCGGCGAGGCCGCGCGCGCGGATGCCGTCCAGCAGGCCGGGCACCGCGTCGCCCAGCTCGGCGTGGACGGTGACGAGGTCGGCGCCGGCCTCGGCGAACTGCTCGATCTGTGCCGCGACGATCGCCGGCGCCGTCATCAGGTGGACGTGCAGCGGGCGGTGGGTGAGCGTGCGCAGCCGGGCCACCAGGTCGGGGAAGAACAGCATCGAAGGGGTGAAGTGCCCGTCCGAGACGTCGATGTGGTAGAGGTCGGCGTGCGGGTCGATGCGCGCCACCTCGTCGGCCAGGCGCGCAAGGTCGGCCGACCAGACCGACATCTCGGCGAGCAGGCGGTCGCGCGGCAGGCGTTCGATCCAGTCGGCGGTCATGGCGCGCTCTCCCATCGTGTTGTCACGGCGTCACCGTGGACGAAGCGGCGGATCGCGTCGCGCACCGCCTCGGCATGGGCCGCGCGGTCGGATGCCTTGGCGACGACCTCGCGGAACAGGGCGCCGGGGATGGCGTCGGCGAGCTGCCGCGCCAGGGCGAGCGCCTGCACCGCGTCCGGCGCGTTCCCGAGCACCAGCGCCGGCAGCGTCACGGCCGCCGCATCGGAGGCGGACACGCCGGGTCCGTCGGCCGCGATGCGCGACAGCAGCGCCGCGGTGGCATCTGTCGGGCGGCGGACGAAGAAGCCCATCAGCGAGGCATGATTGTCCGGCGCGTCGCGGGCCAGCGTCCGGCCCGTCTCGCTGGCGGCGAAGCGGTCGCGCGCCTGCTCGGGCGGGTGCGCCCGCAGCAGCTCGGCCACCCGCGCGAACGGCGCCATGTTCGCGGGCGCCGCGTCGAACAGCCAGGCCGGGCGGACCAGCACCAGGGCGGCCACCCGCTCCGGGTGCCGCACCGCGAGGCGCAGCGCCAGGGCCGCGCCCATCGAGACGCCGCCGGCCACGAAGCGCGGCACGTCGCATCGCTCGGCAAAGGCTGCGATGTCATCGGCGAAGGTCGCCATGGACAGGCGCTCGGCGGGTCCAAGGGCAGAGCCGCCATGGCCGCGACACTCCAGGGTCAGCCGCCGCAGGCCGGCTTCGTCCGGGAACAGCTCGGCCACCTGCGCCTCGGACCCGCCGAGGCCGTGCTGGAACAGCGCCGGGCGGCCGCCGCCGGTGTCGGTCCCGCAGAGTGCCGCGCCGTCGCGTTCGAGCGTCAGCGCCGTCACAGGACGCCATGGAGGTAGGCGGCCACGTCGGGCGCGTCCTCCGCCGTCAGGCCGTGCGTGACGACGGGACCGTCGAAGCCCGCGTGACGCAGCCGGCCCAGGAAGTACGGGAAGTCGACGACGCCCCGGCCCGCCGGCACGACGTCGCCGGAGGCGTCGCGGTCCTTGGCGTGGGCCAGCACGGTGTCGGCGCCGAGCAGGTCAACCGCGCGCTCGATCACCGCGCGGTGCTCGGCCGCCGGCCGGCCTTCGATGAGGTTCGCCGCGTCCAACACGATGCCGACCCTGGGCGAGCGCAGCGCGTCGAGCAGCCGGCGGGCGGCGTCGGCGTCGCGCACGACGTTGGCCGGCTCCGGCTCGACCGCCAACACCAGATCGTGCGTCTCGGCCAGCTTCAGGATGCGCTCAAATTCGGCCAGCAGCTCGGCCCAGGCCGCCGGGCCGGCGTTGTCGGGATGGCCGCGCCACGGGTCGGCCGGGTCGCGGGTGCCGGTGCACAGCGTCACCACCCGGCTGCCCATGCGCGGCATCGCGGCGGCGATGGCCGAGAGCGCCCGCCGGCCGGCGGCGCGGGCGGCGGGGTCGGGATGGATCATGTTGTAGGTGGCCGAGACGGCGGCCAGCGCCACGCCCGCCCGCGCGCCCGCTTCGGCCACCCGGTCGGCCACGTCGTCGGGCACCGCCTGCGGCAGCGACGACAGGCCGGCGCAGGCCATGTTGAACTGCGCGCAGCCGAACCCCGCCGCGCGCACCTGCCGCAGCACCCGCGCCGGGTCTTCGCCGGCGAAGGTCTTGGCGAAGATGCCGAGCCGCATCGTCACAGCGGGCCGGCGACGTCGGCGAGCCGCACCGGCCGCCCGCTGCGCACCGATCGCGCCATCGCCACCATGCCGCGGACCGAGGCGATGCCGTCCTCGATGTCGGCGCCAAGCTGCGGCGCGCCGTGCAGCGCGGTGTCGGCGAAGCCTTCCACCTGCCGGCGGTAGAAATGCGCGTCCGCACCGAGCGGGCGCCGGGAGGTCGCGGTGGCCTCCTCGAAGATGTCGACCTCGCTGGCCCTGAACAGCCACGGGTTGTAGGTCCGGGCCACGACGCTGCCGCGCTCGCCGTACAGGGTGAAGCCCTCGTGCCAGTCCATCCGCACCGCCACCGTGAGGTCGAGATGGCCGAGGGCGCCGTTCGCGAACCGCGCCTGGGCGAACCAGCAGCGGGCGCCGAAGCGTTCGACCAGCCGCGCGTCCACCGCCTCGATCGGGCCGCACATGAAGCGCGCCGTGTCGAGCAGATGGCTGCCGTGCGCCAGCATGTAATATTTCTGCAAGTCGCGCTTCGGGTCCTCGGCCGGGCGCCGCGCCGCGGTGCTCGCGACCATCGCCGGCTGCACCGCGTCGGTCACGGCGTAGCGGTGCGTACTGTCGCAATACCAGCCCTTGAACGCGAGCTGTTCGCCCATCGCCCCCTGGGCGAACGCGCGCGCCGCCTGTAGCCCGGGGTCGAACCGCTTCATGTGGCCGACCTGCAGCACGCGCCCGCTGGCGCGCACCACCTCGCGCAGCGCCTCGGCCTCCTCGACACCGACGCCCAGCGGCTTCTCGCACAGCACGTGCTTGCCCGCTCGCAGCGCCTGGATCGTGGCCGGCACGTGGAAGGCGTCGGCGGTGGCGACGATCACCGCCTCGACCTCCGGGTCGGCCAGCATGGCGTCGTAGCTGGCGTAGGCGCGTCGCGGCGCGTGGGTGTGCGCCATGCGCTCCAGCAGGTCGGGGGCCACGTCGCAGATCGCGTGCAGATCGGCGTTGCGCGCCTTGACGCAGGCCTCGAAATGCGCCGCCTGGGCGATCGGGCCGCAGCCGAGCACGCCCACGCGCAGGCGGCGTCGGTCTTTCTGGATCATCGCCCGCCGCCCTGCGACGGCGCCCGGCAGGCGAGGCCGTAGGGCCGCAGCGCCAGGCGGACCGCGGCGATG
>CAXTVL010000355.1:0-3487 GCA_964247515.1 uncultured Acetobacteraceae bacterium
TGCGCGCACTGCCCGGCTTGTCGGTGACGGCGGTGTCGCGCTGGTATGGCACCGAGCCGGAGCCGCCGTCCGGCCAGCCGCCCTACGTCAACGGCGCAGTTCGGCTGCACGGCGAGGCCGAGCCGGCCTGGCTGCTGCGGCGGTTGCTCGGCATCGAGGCGGCGTTCGGCCGCACCCGCAGCGTGGCGGACGCGGCGCGCACGCTGGACCTCGACCTGATCGCCATGGGCGGGCTGGTGCGCGCGACCCCCGACCCGGTGCTGCCGCACCCGCGCGCCCACTTGCGCCGCTTCGTGCTGGCGCCGCTGGCCGATGTGGCACCCGCGTGGGTGCATCCGGCGCTGGGTCGCAGCGTCGTGGAGTTGCTGGCGGCGCTGGCACCTTCCCAGGTCCGGTTGCTGTGATGCAGCAAGTCCTTGTTGCGGCGCCGGCGGGCGGCTATATCGAGCGATTACCCGAACAGATGACCGGAGGCTGGCCGCATGGCGCGCGTCACCGTTGAGGATTGCGTCGAGAAGATCCCGAACCGCTTCGAGCTGGTGCTGTTGGCCGCCCAGCGCGCGCGCAATTTGAGCCGCGGCGAGGAGATGACCGTCGAGCGCGACGACGACAAGAACCCGGTCGTGGCGCTGCGCGAGATCGCCGACGGCACCGTCACCGTCGACAAGCTGCAGACCGACCTCATGAAGTCGCTGTCGCGGGCGCCGGAGCCGGAGCCGGCGGACGAGGAGGTGATGGACCTGATCCCGACCGATCAGAACATCTTCGGGCTGCAGGACGTCTCGGCCGAGGAGGAGGCCAGCCTGTTGCCGGTCGAGGGCGAGGATATCGCCCCCGAGGACCTGGAAGCGGCGATCGAGGCCGAACTCGGTGGCCGCGCCCGCCGTTAGCCCCGCGCCATGACCGGCGGCGCCCGTCCAGGACGGGGTGGCAGCGTGCGCTCGCCCGACGGATTGGCCGGCGCCGCCCCGGCCGGCCTGCAGGTGCCACCGCAAGACTTGGCCGGGTTGTTGGCCGCCGTGCGAAGGTCCGACCCCCGCGCCGACTTGCCGATGATCAACACGGCGTACGAGATGGCCGAGCAGGCCCATCGGGGTCAGCTTCGCGACAACGGCGACCCGTACATCACCCACCCGCTCGCCGTCGCCGGCATTCTGGCGGGCTACCGGCTGGATTCCGCCAGCATCGCCACGGCGCTGTTGCACGACACGGTGGAGGACACCGGGCTGCGGCTGCCGGAGCTGTCGCGTCGTTTCGGCGCGGAGATCGCGGGCCTGGTCGATGGCGTCACCAAGCTGACCCAGCTCGAGTTGCAATCTGACCGCACCAAGCAGGCGGAGAACTTCCGCAAGCTGGTGCTGGCGATGAGCCGCGACATCCGCGTGTTGCTGGTGAAGCTGGCCGACCGGCTGCACAACATGCGCACGCTGCATTTCGTGACCCAGCCCGTGCGCCGGCAGCGGATCGCGCGCGAGACCATGGACATCTACGCGCCGCTGGCCGAGCGCATCGGCATGGACCGGGTCAAGACCGAGCTGCAGACGCTCGCCTTCGCGCAGCTCGAACCCGAGGCGTACGACACCATCCAGGCGCGGCTGAACTTCCTGCGCGGGCAGGGGGCGGACGTGATCGAGGAGGTGCGCGCCGAGCTCACCCGCGTCTGCGTCGACGGCGGCGTCATCGGGCCGGACGTCACCGGGCGCGAGAAGTCGCCGTACTCGATCTGGGAGAAGATGCAGCGCCGCAACGTGCAGTTCGAGCAACTGTCCGACATCATGGCGTTCCGCATCGTGGTGCCGTCGCGCGAGGCCTGCTACATGGCGCTGGGCGCGGTCCATGCCGCCTACCCGGTGATCGCCGGCCGGTTCAAGGACTACATCTCGACCCCCAAGTCGAACGGCTATCAGAGCCTGCACACCGGGGTCACGCTGCGCGAGCCGCGCAACCAGAAGATCGAGGTGCAGATCCGCACCGCCGAGATGCAGGACGTGGCCGAGAACGGGCTGTCGGCGCACTGGACCTACAAGCAGCGCGCGCCGGGCCAGGAGGCGCAGCGCTTCGCCTGGGTGCAAGACCTGCTCGAAATCCTGGAGAACTCGACGCCCGACGAGTTCCTGACCAACACCAAGCTCGAGCTCTACCAGGACCAGGTGTTCTGCTTCACGCCGAAGGGGCAGCTGATCCAGCTGCCGCGCGGCGCCACGGCGATCGACTTCGCATACGCGGTGCACAGCCAGGTCGGCGACACCTGCGTCGGCGCCAAGGTCAACGGCAAGCTGCTGCCGTTGAAATACGAGCTGCAAAATGGCGACCAAGTGGAGGTGATGACCTCGCGCGGCGGCACGCCCAACCCGCAATGGGAGCGCTTCGTCGTCACCGGCAAGGCGCGCGCGCGCATCCGCCGCTTCGTGCAGCAGCAGCAGCGCCAGCTCCACCTCGACAACGGCCGCGCCGCCTTGGCCAAGGCGTTCCGCCAGGAGGGCGTCGACGGGTCGGAGCGGGCGCTCGAGCCGGCGCTGAAGGCGTTGCAGAAGGCGTCGCTTCCGGACCTGTACGTGGCGGTCGGCAACGGCAACCTGACCGCCAAGGAGGTCGTGGCGGCCGCCTATCCGGAGCTGCGCGAGGCGGCGCGGGCGCCGCGCATGATGCCGAACCTGCCGTCCCGCCCGGCCAACCGCTCGCCCGGCAGCGGCAGCCACGACCTGCCGATCAGCGGCCTGGTCGCCGGCATGGCGATCTTCTACGCCGGCTGCTGCCATCCGGTGCCGGGCGATCGCATCTGCGGCATCGTCGCCACCGGCAAGGGTGTGACCATCCACGTGCGCGACTGCCCGACGCTCGACGTGTTCGCGAGCAGCCCGGAGCGTTTCCTCGATGTCGACTGGGAACCCTCGGCCTTCGGGCAGGGCGGCAAGGGCTCGCGCGAGCGCGGCGCCGAGGGCCATACTGCGAGGGTCAGCGTCATCGCGCACAACGAGCCCGGCGTGTTGGCGGCGATCACCAACGCGGTCAGCAAGCACGACGGCGCCGTGTCCAGCCTGCGCACCATCAACCGGCAGGTGGATTTCTTCGAGGTGCTGGTCGATGTCGAGGTGCGTGACGTGCGCCATCTGGCGACGGTAATCGCCGGGTTGCGTGGCGCCGCCGGCGTGCATCAGGTTGAGCGCGCGCGCGGGTGACACGTTGATCTTGGGGCTTGGCTCGGACATCTGCGACATCCGCCGTGTCGCCAGCGCCATGGAGCGGTTCGGCGAGCGTTTTCTGGCGCGCGTGTTCACCCCGGTGGAGCGCGCCCGCGCCGACCGACGTCACGGCGCCGCGCGCGAGGGCACCTATGCCAAGCGCTTCGCGGCCAAGGAGGCCTGCGCCAAGGCGCTCGGCACCGGCTTCGCGCAGGGCGTCCACATGTCCGACATCGGCGTGGTCAACCAGCCTGGCGGGCAGCCGACGCTGGTGCTGACCGGGGGGGCGGCACGGCGCCTGGCGG
>CAXTVL010000356.1:0-3486 GCA_964247515.1 uncultured Acetobacteraceae bacterium
ACGCTGGCGAGCGCAAGCGCCGGGGTGTCGAACAGCAGGTAGCCGTCGCCGCCCTCGCCGGCCGCCTCGCCCCCCGCCGGCGGGGGCGCGCGGCGGGCCCGTCCCCCCCCCGCCCGGCGCCCCCGCCGGGCGCAGGCCGGCGTCGCCGAGGTGTTCCGCGCCGGCAGCCTCACCGTCGACATGGTGCGCCGGCTGGTGCTGCTGGACGGCGAGCGCGTGGCGCTCAGCGTGCGCGAGTACGCGTTGCTGGCGCTGTTGGTCGCCAACGCGGGCAAGGTGATGACGCACCGCCACCTGCTGACCTCGGTGTGGGGCCCTGCGCACGCCGGCGACGTGCAATACCTTCGCGTCTATGTCGGCCAGTTGCGGCAAAAGCTGGCGCCTGCGGGAGCCGGCCTGATCGAGACCGAGCCCGGCGTCGGCTACCGTTTCACGGCAGACGCGGAGGCCTGACGGACCGGCCCGCCCGCGCGGCACGCGACTGGTTTGCTTGCGTCGATCCGGCGCCGGGATGGTAGCGGTGGGCGGATTTGAACCACCGACCAAGGGATTATGATTCCCCTGCTCTACCACTGAGCTACACCGCCATCTCGCGCAGGGCCGGGCACATACCGCCCACCGGCCAGCGCGTCAATGTCGCCGGATGAAGCCGCCGCCCAGCACGCGCTCGCCGTCGTAGAACACGCAGGCCTGTCCCGGTGTCGCACGCGCCGGCGTATCGAGCAGCACCGCCGCACCGTCCTCACGGTCGGCCAGCAACTCGGCCCGCTGCGGCGTCTCCCGGGCGCGCAGCTTCACGGTGCAGGGCCGCGGGCCGGCGGGCGCCAGCCAATTCACCTGGGACAGCCGCACCAAGCGCTCGCCGCCCCCGGCCGGCCCGACCACGACACGGCGGCGCGCGGCGTCCACCGCGAGCACCACCTGCCGCCGGCCGCGCGCGTCCTGTGACGCGGTGCCCAGCCGCCTGGCCTGGCCCACGGTGTAGTGCGCGACCCCGGCGTGGCGGCCCAGCACGGCGCCGTCCTCGGCCACGATCTCGCCCGCTTCCCCGGCATCGGGCCGCAGCCGCGTCACGATGTCGGCGTAGCTGCCGGACGGCACGAAGCAGATGTCCTGGCTGTCCGGCTTGTCGGCGACGGCGAGCCCGAACCGCGATGCCTCGGCGCGCACCGCCGGCTTGTCCGGCATGTCGCCCAGCGGGAACATCGCGAAGCCGAGCTGCTCGCGCGTGGTCGCGAACAGGAACCAGCTCTGGTCGCGCGCCGGATCGGCGGCGCGGTGCAGCTCCGGGCCATCGGCCCCGTCCACGCGGCGGGCGTAGTGCCCGGTCGCCAGCCGCTCGGCCCCGAGGTCGCGCGCGAGGCGCATCAGGTCGGTGAACTTGACCCCCTGGTTGCAGCGCACGCACGGCACCGGCGTCTCGCCCGCGGCGTAGCTGTCGGCGAACGGCGCGACCACCGTGTCGCGGAAACGCGCCTCGGCGTCGATCACGTAATGCGCGATGCCGAGCCGGTCGGCGACCCGCCGCGCGTCGCGTATGTCGCTGCCGGCGCAGCAAGCTCCCTTGCGCGCCAGCGCGGCGCCATGGTCGTACAACTGCAACGTGACGCCCACGACCTCGTGCCCGGCCTCGTGCAGCAGCGCCGCCACGGTGCTGCTGTCCACACCCCCCGACATCGCGACCACGACGCGCATCGCTACCCGTTCAGCAGGTTGCGGCTGGCGGCCGGCAGCTTGACCACCAACCCGTCCAGCGCCTCGGTGATGACCAGTTGGCAGCCCAGCCGCGACGTCTTCTCCAGCCCGAACGCCAGGTCGAGCATGTCCTCCTCGTCCTCGGTCGGTCGCGCCAGCTTGCCGATCCAGGCCGGATCGACGATGACATGGCAGGTCGAGCAGGCCAGCGCGCCCTCGCAGGCGCCCTCGATGTCGACGTCGTGCTTGTGCGCCACTTCCAGCACCGACAGGCCGAGCGGGGCGTCGACCTCGCGGCGGCTGCCGTCGCGCTCGATGAATGTCATCTTCGGCATCAGCTCATCGCCTCGGCGGGTTGGGAGGTTTGTGCCGCGATCAGTGTTGCGGCGGCGTAATCAATGTCCGAAGCCGACGTAAAACGTCCGATCCCGATGCGCAAGGTGCGCGCGGCGGCGTCGGCGTCCAGCCCCATGGCGCGCAGTACATAGGAAGGCTCGATCTCAGCCGACGAGCACGCCGAGCCGGTCGAGACGCACAGCCCGGGCGCCCGCCGCATCAGGTCGGCGGCGCGCGTCGCGGGAAAGGTGACGTTGAGGTTGCCCGCCACGCGCGCCGTGGCGCTGCCGTGCATTGCCAACCCCGGCACCGCCTGCCGCAGCCGGGCCGCCAGGCGGTCGCGCAGCCCGGCGATGCGCGCGCTGTCGGCCGCCATCTCGCGCCCGGCCAGTTCGCAGGCGACGCCCATGCCCACCACCAGCGGCGTCGGCAGCGTGCCGGAGCGCAGCCCGCGCTCCTGCCCGCCGCCCGAGAACAGCGGCGCTAGGCGCACCCGCGGGCGGCGACGGACATAGAGGGCGCCGACGCCCTTTGGCCCGTACGCCTTGTGCGCGCTGAGCGAGAGCAGGTCGATGCCCATGGCGCCGACGTCGAGCGCCAGCTTGCCCGCCGCCTGCGCCGCGTCGGTGTGGAACAGCGCGCCGTG
Source organism: uncultured Acetobacteraceae bacterium (assembly GCA_964247515.1). Classification (GTDB taxonomy): domain Bacteria; phylum Pseudomonadota; class Alphaproteobacteria; order Acetobacterales; family Acetobacteraceae; genus CAVRQM01. Next base: position 2,678 of record CAXTVL010000356.1, read on the forward strand.
CGCCCGGGCCACGGCGGCCAGCGCGGCCACGTCCTGCACCACGCCGGTCTCGTTGTTGACCGCCATCACGCTGACCAGCAGCGTCGGCACCGCCAGCGCCCGCGCCAGCGCGCCGGGATCGAGCAGGCCGTCGGCGCGCACCGGCAGCAGCACCGGCTCGAACCCCTCGCGACCAAGGTCGGATAGCGCCTCCAGCACGCATTTGTGCTCGGTGGCAACGCCGATCACCCTGCGGCGCGGATCGCCCATCGCCGCCGCGTGACGCGCGGCGCCCTTGATCGCGATGTTGTTGGCTTCGGTGGCGCCCGAGGTGAAGACCACCTCGCGCGGCTCGGCGCCGATCAGCCGCGCCACCTGGGCGCGCGCCGCCTCGACCGCCGCCTCGGCATCGCGGCCCATGGCGTGCTCGGCGCTGTGCGGGTTGCCGAATCGCTCGGTGAACCACGGCAGCATCGCCGCCAGCACGCGCGGGTCGCACGGCGTGGTGGCCTGGTTGTCGAGGTAGACGGGACGACGCTCGCTCATGGGGCGCATATGGCGCTACGCGGCAGGGCGTGCCAGCCGTCCCGCCATGGCCTGGTATGCAATGGCGAAGCGATCGATCTCGGCCTCGCACACGTTCCACGGCAGCGACACCCGAATCGCCTCGCCGGCGAGCGGTCCCAGCCGCATCGCGTCGAGCACGTGGCTGCGGGCCACCTTGCCGCTGCTGCACGCCGCCCCGGCCGAGACCTGGAACCCGGCGAGGTCGAGCGCCATCACCTGCGTCTGCGCCGCGACCCCGGGCAGCGCCAGGCAAGTGGTGTTGC
>CAXTVL010000357.1:0-3472 GCA_964247515.1 uncultured Acetobacteraceae bacterium
AGCCTGACTTAAACCATCCCGGACATTGCGGCAGGGACAAGTCGGTTGGAGTCGCTCCAGGAGCTGCCGGAGCGCCCTTTGGCGGGCGGTCCGAGGTGAGCCGGGCCCCGCACCGCCGCTTCAGTGAATTCTACCCGACCGCGAGGACGATCTTCCCCCGCGCCCGGCCCGAGGCCTGGAAGGCGAACGCGTCGTCGAACGCTCGGAGCGGGACCGTGCGGTCCACCAGGACCTGCAGCTTGTCGGCGTCGAGCTGGGCCACGATCTTGCCCAGGCGTGCCGCGTCGGATTGGTGGAACACGAAGCTCGCGGTGACGTTGTGCGCCCGCGCCAATGCCTCGTCCGGGGGTGCGGTGGTCGAGACCAACGTGCCGCCGGAGCGCAGCACGCCGAAAGAGCGCTGCTGGGTGTCGTCCCTGACCGTGTCCAGCACCATGTCCAAGTCTGACACCCGGTCCTCGAACCGCTCCGAGCGGTAGTCGATCACCTGGTCGGCGCCGAGCCGGCGGGCGATCTCGATGCCGCTGCCGGACGCCGTGGCGATCACCCGGGCACCGGCGTTGCGGGCCATCTGGATCGCGAAGCTGCCGACACCGCCGGCCCCGGCATGGACCAGGATGGTCTGCCCGGCCTGCAGGCTCGCCACCTCGAACAGCGCCTGCCAGGCGGTGCCGGCCGCGGTCGGCAGGCCGGCCGCTTCCGCCAGCGACGCCTTCACGGGAGCCGCCGCCAAGCTGGTTGCGGGGATCACCGCGAACTCGGCCATGGCGCCGCCCTGGGTCGGGTCGAACCGCGCCACCACCGCGTCGCCCGCTTTCCAGCGCCCGGCGGAAGCCCCGACGCTCTCGACGGTGCCGGCGAAGTCGGTGCCCATCGTGTACGGGAAGCCGAGCGGGAAGAAGCCGTGCATCCGCCCGCTCTGCAACTGCACGTCGAGCGGGTTGAGGCTGGCCGCGCGCACGCGCACCAGGACGTCGCCGGGGCCGGGCTGCGGGACCGCCACGTCCTCGCGCGCGGGTGCCCCCTCGTATTGGTGGATACGGACCGCCTGCATCACGCGCCCTCCTGCATCGGCCAGGCACCGACCTGGGCCAGCCAGCCGAACCAGTCTTCCATGTGCCAGGTCTTCGAGATGCGGCCGCCTTCGAAGGCGTGGAACTCGTGCAGCCGCATGCTGAACGCGCGCCCGCTCGGCGGCACGCCGAACCATTCGCCCTTGTGCGTGCCGGTGATCTCGGCGCGCACCGCGGCGCGGCCGGGAACGCCGATGATCTCGTGGACGGTGATCCGGCAATCCGGGAAAGCCGCCAGGAAGCCACGGATCATCGGCTTCATCGCCTCCCGGCCCGGCGGCTGGCCGGGTGCCAGCGGGATGTCCTCCCAGTCGGGCGTCACCGCCTGGTCGAGCAGGTCGGGTTCGCCGAACGCGCGGTAGAGCAGCTCGAGCGCCCGGCGCTCGCCCTCGGTCACGCCAGAGACGATCGGTTGGTCCGCAGCACCGCTCATCGCGACACCTCCTTCGGTCCGTTTTCCTGATCGAAGGATGATGGCACGCGCTGCATCGTTGAAATCGATAGATGATATGTGTGAGCATCCGCGCCGTGGATTTGCACGGCATCGACCTCAACCTGCTGGTCGCCTTCGACGCGCTGATGGCCGAGCGCAGCGTCACCCGCGCGGGGGCCCGCATCGGCCGCACTCAGCCGGCGATGAGCGCCGCGCTGTCGCGGCTGCGGGCGTTGCTGGGCGACGAGCTGTTCGTGCGCGGCCCCTTGGGCCTGCAACCGACGCCGCGGGCGCTCGACTTGGCCGAGCCGCTCGGTCACGCGCTGGCGCAGATCCAGCGCACGCTGGCGTTCACCCAGGCGTTCGATCCCGCCTCCTCGGCCGCGAGCTTCACGTTGGGCCTGTCCGACCACCCGACCTTCGTGCTGCTGCCGCGCCTGGTCGAGCGGCTGCGGCAGGTGGCGCCGGCGGTGACGTTGCGGGTGCGCAGCTTCATCGCGCGCGACGAGGCGGTGGCGATGCTGGACGCGGGCGGGGTCGACCTCACCGTGAGCGTGCCGCCCAGCACCGAGGCGGGACGCATCCTGACCCGCCCGCTGTTCGAGGAACGCTTCGTCTGCATCGTCCGCCGCGACCACCCGGCGCTGGCGGCGCCGTTCGACCTCGACGCCTTCCTCGGCCTGTCGCACGTGCTGGTCTCGCCCGAGGGCGACCGCTTCGGCTTTGTCGACGCGGCGCTGGCCAGGCGCGGGCTGAAGCGGCGGCTCGCGGTGACACTGCCGCACATGTACGCGGTGCCGATGCTGGTCGCGCGCTCGGACATGGTCTCGACCGTGATGGGCGGCATGGTGGCGGCCTCGGGCCACGCCGAGGCGGTGCGCGTCATCGCACCGCCGCTGGAGCTGGACCCGGTGCCGTTCGCGATGTCCTGGCACCGGCGCAACGACAGCCACCCGGCGCAACGCTGGTTCCGCGACTGCGTGGCGGCGCTGCCCGGCCTCGATGACACGGCGCCGCTCAGATGACGCCGCCGTTGGCGCGCAGCACCTGGCCGTTGACCCAGCCGCCGTCCGGTCCCACCAGGAAGGCGACCGCGCGGGCGACGTCCTCCACCGCGCCGAGCCGGCCCAGCGGGTTCATGGCGACGATCCGCTCGATCAGCTCGGGCGACTTGCCGTCCAGGAACAGCTCGGTCGCGACCGGCCCCGGGGCTACGGCGTTCACGGTGATGCGGCGCTGGCCCAGCTCCTTGGCGAGGATGTGCGTCATCGCCTCCACCGCCGCCTTGGTTGCGGCGTAGAGCCCGTAGCTCGGCTGGTACAGCCCGACCACGCTCGAGGAGAAGCTGACGATCCGCCCGCCGTCGCGCAGCCGCTTGGCCGCCTCGCGCATCCCGTTGAACACGCCTTTCAGGTTGACCGCGACGGTCCGCTCGAACAGCTCGTCGCTGGCGGCCGCGATCGGGCTCAGCCCCATGATGCCGGCGTTGTTGACCAGCACGTCGACACCGCCGAATTGCGCCTCGACCGCGTCGAACAGGCCGGCGACCGCCGCCGGATCGGCGACGTCGGCCTGGGCGGCGCAGGCGCGGCCGCCCGAAGCCGCGATCCGTTCGACCAGGCGCGCGGCCGGCTCCGGCGAGGCGGCGTAGTTCACCGCCACGGCAAACCCATCGGCAGCCAGCCGCTCGGCCACCGCGGCGCCGATCCCGCGCGATGCCCCGGTCACGATCGCAACCCTTCCTGTGTCCGCCATAGCGCTCTCCTTCGCGTCCCCGCCGCAGGTGGTTGTGCGATCCCGGTCGCGGAAATCGATAACGGATATGCCCGCACATCCACGCCGGCGCGGCGTCACGCTATAACGGGCGGCTATGGCGCTGGCCGAAAAGGCAATGCCGCCCGCCGCAGGCGCCGCGCTACCGTGCGATGCCACAGGACCGGAACGGCGGGACAGGGCGGCCATGCAG
>CAXTVL010000358.1:0-3463 GCA_964247515.1 uncultured Acetobacteraceae bacterium
GAGCGCCGTGTCGCCGCTCCTGAGCTGGGCGAGCAGCAGCGGGGTGGCCGCGAACACGCCGAGGCCCCGGTCCCGCAACGCGCGCAGCAGGCTGTGCCCGGCGTCGATGCCGCCCGCCGCCTCCATCATCGCGGACAGCACGGGGTAGGCCGTGCCCGACGCCACCGGGCTGACCAGGCCGACGCCGCCCGCGGCCTCTGGCAACGCGGACCAGTCCGGCGACGGTTCGGGCGCCGTCCGCCGGGTCACGAACACGCCCGCCAGGATCAGCCCGGTCGGCAGGTAGGCGCCGTCGGGCGGCAGCAGCGCCCGCGCCTCGTCGGTCCAGTCGGCTTCGGGCCAATCCGCGTCCGGCCCGTCCGGCGGGTGCCGGGCCAAGAGGCCGGCGCGGTCGAGGGCCGCCATCGCCGCGTCGCCCACGCACCACGCGGCCGTCCAGCGCGGGCGGGCGCCCTCCGCGTAGATGCGCGCCTGCAGCGGCCCGCCGCCCATGTTGATGTAGGTGACATGGAGGCCCGTCTCGGCCTCGAAGGCGGGGATCATTGCGCCAGGCGGCCCCATGGCGGAGTAGATGACCAGCCCACCGTCCTCTTGCGGCCACAGCGCGGCGACCGCGGCGACGGCAGCCGCCAGCAGCCCGGCGGCGGTGATCCGCAAGCGGGTCAGCCGCATCCGGCGCTTTGCTGGGCGCGGCAGCCTCAGAGCGGGATCTCGACCGAGGCGAACACGCTGCGCCCGGGCTGCGTGTAGTAGATGGGCGTCTGCTTGGCCCCGGCGTAGAGGTCGAACGCGATGACCTTGCGGCTGTCGAGCAGGTTGGCCAGTTGCAGCCCCAGCTTGGCCGGCGGCAGGCCCGGGCGCTGCACCACGTAGGACAGCGCGGCGTCGAGCTGGTTGAACGGGGTCAGGCCCTGCCGGAGGTTGATGTCGCCGTAGCGGGTGCCGACCCACTTGTCGAGCAACGAGGCGTAGAAGCCGTCCTGCGTGTAGATGACGCCGCCGGCGGCCGTCGCCTCCGGCGCGTTGGCGATGGGCTGGTGCGTCGCCCGGTTGCGGGCCACGTTGCCGCTGCCGTTGGCATACAGGCTGACGCCATGGCCGACCGCGAGCGTCGCCTCGCCCTCGATGCCGTAGTAATCGACCGCGCCCTGGTTGAAGTAGATCGTGTTGACGCCGACGTTGCGGCTCGCGACCAGGTTGGAGAAGTCGATGTAGTACAGGTCGCCCGAGATCGACAGCGCGCGGGTCTGGTAGGTGGTGCCGACCTGGTAGTTGTTGGTCTGCTGCGGATCGACCTTGCTCTTGGACGGGTCGGCGTTCTGGATGTAGTTGAGGTTGGGCGCCTGGAAGCCCTTGGCATACTGCACGTAGGCGGCCCAGTTGGGGTTGATGAGGTAGTGCGCCGTCACCGCCGGCAGCGGCGCCCCATAGGCCTTCCGGTCCTTGAGCGGCCGTCCGGTCCCGACGTTGACCGTGGCGTTGAGCGACCGCTGGAAGTAGTCGTACTTGATGCCCGGCGTGATGGTGAGGCCCGGCAATGGGCGCAGCTCGAACTCCAGGTAGGGCTGCAGGGTGAACAGGTCCTCGTGGTCGAGGTAGCTGAACGCCGCCAGCGAGTTGGGCGCGAGGATGCCGCCGCGGGTCAGGTCGATGTTCGCCTGGCTGTAGCCGTTCGACTGGTTCTCGATCCAGGCGCCGGCCTTGACGTCGATGTACCGGCTGGCCCGCTTGACCTGGACCGTGTCGCCGAACGCGCGGTACATGTTGTTCTGCACCGTGCCCGGCACGTCCGTTTTCGAGTAGGAGGTGCCGAGGGGCGAGACGTTGGAAACGTCGATCCCGCGCGTGCCCTTAAGAAAATAGCCATAGGTATAGACCTTGCTCTCCACCGACCACGCATCCGAGATCTGCGACTTGATCCCGATGTAGTTGAAGTCCGAGTCGCTGTGGTTGAAGTTGTATTTCCAGTAGTTCTGCAGCTTCGGATCATTGGAGAAGCCGTAGTTCGTGCCGAAGGCCCTGATCTGCGCGAGCGAGGCGCCGCGGGCGAAGTACTGGTCCGTCGCGTTCCACATGCCGAGGATCGTGAGCGTCGTGTTCGGCCCGAGCGGCACCACCCCCTTGGCGAACAGGTTCGTGCGCCTGGCGCCGGCGAAGGTGAGCGCGCCGTCGCTCGACGTGTGCTCGCCGTCGAACACCACCGTGCCGCCGCCGGGCAGCGGCCCGCTGTCGAGCTGCGCCCCGTACAGCACCGTGTTGAAGCTGCCGCCCGAGGCGTAGGGCGTGAGCGTGGTCCGCACCGCCGGCGCCTTGCTCTGCAGCGCGATGGTGCCGCCGAACGTCGCGTTGCCGATGGTGGACGCCGTGCCCGGCCCGCGGTCCACCGAGACCTGCCCGAGGTCGCGGTTCATGAAGTAGGCCGAGGTGTGGTGGGTGTAGTTGTTGGAATCGCCGAACGGGATGCCGTCCAGCGTCACGTTGTACTGCCCGTCGGTGAAGCCGCGCACGCTGACCTGGCCGGAGAAGGCGTTGCCGGGGCCGTTCTGCTCGATGGCGAAGACGCTGGGCGACAGGCCGACGATCTGCCCGTAGTCGGACTGCGCGGGGATGTTGTTCTGGATGAACGGGCCGCTGATGACGGAGGTCGGCTGCGTGGCGTCCAGCGGCGCGCGGGTGGGCGCCTGGGCGACGGCGTCGTTCGCGCGGTCGTCCTCCACGCGCACCTCGCCAAGCGGCATGGCCTCTTGCGCCCAGCCCTGCGCCGGGCTGTACAGGAGGCAGACGGCGGCGATGGCCTGCAGGGCGGGGGCGCACGTCTCAATACTGCGCACGACGCGGATGAATTCGCGTTCTTTGTCTTTGGGCATGCGCTGCGTGATATCGGAAAAATATTGGGGCGGTATGATAGTTCCATGACGCCCAGGCTCCCGCTTGCGCGTCTCTGGCGCGCGGCAGTCCGACATGCTTTGTCCGTGTCCATGGACCCATTCCTGCGCGGCTCGCCATGACCTCCCATGCCCTGTCCGCCTTCGCCACCTCCGGTGCTGCGGCATTTGTAGAATTCATCGAGGCGCTGACGGTCGTGCTCGCCGTGGGCGCGGCGCGGGGATGGCGCTCGGCGCTCGGCGGCGCCGCCGCGGCGCTGGCGTTCCTCGCGGTGCTTGCCGCGGTGTTCGGCCCGGCGCTCGGCTCCTTGCCGCTCGGCCCGGGCCAGCTTCAACCCCCGACGCAGTTTCCTTGTCGGTGCCGACTACCTCGTAGCCGCTGCGCTCGGCAGAGGCGGCGAGGTCGCGCTTGATCTTTCACGACATCCGTGAACAGGTTACGCCACGCTTATTGCTCTCTGCTCCGCCTTGGCGGGGGTACGATGGCCCAGGGCAGAGTGCAACCTCTGACGATTGTAGAAGGCTCCACGTAGGCGAACAGGTCGCGCCTAGCCTCGTCGTGGGTGGCATAGGCCCGG
>CAXTVL010000359.1:0-2906 GCA_964247515.1 uncultured Acetobacteraceae bacterium
CGCCGCGTAGCCGACCGACATCGGCGCCATCAGCACGCGGTTGCGCATGGTGGCGCGGCCCACGCGCAGCGGTTCGGACAGGCGCGGGAGACGGCTCATCGCCCGCTCAATCCAGGAAGTCGCTGGGCGGCGGGACGCCCCAGAGGTTCGCCGCGGCCGGGTTCGGTGTCCACACCTTCGGCCGCTGCGGCGTATCGGCGTGCCACGGCCGCGGCTCGAAGTAACCGAGATCCTCGTCGTTGATGCGGTCGAGTTCGGTGAACAGCTCGACGATCTGGCGGTCCGGGTCGTGGTGGTAGGTGAAGATGTTGTGGCCGATGCCGTGCCGTCCCGGCCCCCAGATCAGCGGCGTCTTCTCGCGGCCCAGCAGGTCGCAGGCACTCTCGACGTGCGCCCAGTCGCGCAACTCGAAGGCGATGTGGTGCATCTTGTCCACGCGGCCGCGAACGAAGTTCAGCGTGTGGTGGTCGGGGCCGCAGCGCAGGAAGGCGAAGAAGTCGCCCATCCAGTCGCTCTCGCGAAACCCCAGCACCCGCACGTAGAAGTCGACCACGGCGCGGATTTCGGTGACGTTGAACGCGACGTGGCCCAGCTTGTGCGGCACGATGCCGGCGTGCTGGTAACGCTGATGCGCGAACGTCCGCCCGGCGAACACCTCGACCTCGGTGCCCTTGGGATCGCGGAACGCCAGCAGCTCGGCGACCGACGGCTGCGCGTCACGCCGCCGCTCGCTCGCCACGCCATGCGCGTCGAGCTGCGCCTTGAACGCGGCGAGGTCGGCATCGGGCGCCAACTGGAACGCGAGGCGGGCGCAACGGGCGACGTCGCCCCGGCGAAGCACGACCGAGTGGTGGTCGAGCGTGCTGGCGAGGTAGGCGGCCTCGGCGTCGCGCTCGACCAAGGTGAGGCCCAGCACCTGCGTGTAATAGGCGACGAGGCGCTCGATGTCGGGCGTCTCGAAGGTGGCGTGGCCGATGCGGCGGACCCGGATCATGCGTGTAGCCTCCCTTGTGCCCGTGTCAGGTCAGGCGGTTGCGCAGCGTGCCGAGTGGCCCCACCGTGACCTCGACCTCGTCGCCCGCGTGCAGGAACTCGCGCGGCCGGCGGCCGAAGCCGACACCGGCGGGCGTGCCGGTGGCGATCAGGTCGCCCGGCTCCAGCGTCATGATGGCGGACAGGTGCTCGACGATCTCGCGCACCCCGAACACCATCTGCGCGGTGTTGGACTCCTGCTTCGCGACGCCGTTGACGGTGAGCCGGATCGGCAGCGCCTGCGGGTCGGGCACGAACGCCGCCGGGGTCAGCCAGGGACCGGTCGGCTGGAAGCCGTCCCACGCCTTCTGCATCACCCAGTCGATGCCCACGAACGGCGCGCTCTCGATCCAGTCGCGCGCCGAGAGGTCGTTGACGACGGTGTAGAAGCCGACCGCCGCCAGCGCGTCGGCGCCGCGCACGCGGTGGGCACGGCGGCCGATCACCACGCCGAGTTCCGCCTCCCAATCGATCATGCGCGGGCCGACGGGCAGCGCGATCGCCTGCCCGTGTGCCGCGAGGCAGGTGCCCGGCCGCAGGAACGAGTACGGGACCTCCGGCAGGTCGGCCTTGCCCATCTCGGCGATGTGGTCGCGGTAGTTGATGCCGATGCAGACGAGCTTCGGCGGTGCCTCGATCGGCGGCAGCCAGCGCGCCGCGGCGAGGTCGACCGGGCGGGCGCCGGGCCGAACGTCATCGGCACGGGTACCGTCGGCAAAGATCGTGTGCCAGCGTGGCCAGTCGGGAAGCATCGCCTGGACGGAAGGCGGAGCGTCAGGGGCCAGATCGGCGACACGGAACACCGTGCCGTCGAGTTCCACGACGGGTGTGGCGCGTCCGGCGAGCTCGACCATGCCGATCCGGTAGCTCACCCCGTTGCCTCCCCCGTTGCCGCCAGCTTGCCAGGTTTCAGCCGCCAGTCAAGTGATTATCGACAAAACTAGCATTTATCGATGAAACAGCGTTACTCGTCGCCGCGCCATTCCGGTACCTCGCTGCGGCTGCCCCACGCGCACAGCGAGTCGGCGGCGCGGCGGAACTGCCGTGGCAGGTGGTCGGCGGCGGTGATCTCGCTGCCCGCCGTGACGAGGCCGAACAGCATCCCGTCCGGGCCGCGCAGGCTCAGGAACATCTGCTGCGAGGCGGGGCGGCGGCCGGGGCCATGGACGACCGGAACCTGCGCGCCCTGCAGCCAGTAGCTGTCCTGCATCAACTGGTCGACGCCCTCGACCGCGAACTGGACTTCGAGGATGCCGGACCCGGCGGACTCGTACACCGCCAGGCGGTGGTGCGCCGCGTCGGTGCGCACGTAGGCGGAGCGGCCGACATAGTCGCTGACCCGGCCGGACAGCAGGCCGGTCCAGAAGCCCAGCGCCGCCGCCGGGTCTTTCGCCCGCAGCGCCACGCCATGAAATCCCGCGATGCCCGCGTCGCGCGACGGGAAGTAGCGCCAGCCGCTGTGCAGCGGGCGGACCACCAGGTCGACGCGCGGGCCACCGTCCGGTGTCACCGACACATGGTCCTGCACCCGGCGCGCGGCATTGCCGGCGGCGTCGCCCGTCGTGATGTCGAGGCCCGCCGCGCGCAATTCCTGCTCGGCGCGCGCCAGCGCGTCGGCGTCGCGCAGCTCGATGCCGATGGTCTGGTCGGTGGCCTCGCCGCGCACGTAGCACAGCGTGTGGTCGCGGCTGTCGGAGCGGAACCAGGCCTGGTCGTCGTCGCGCCCGACCGGCTGCAGGCCCAGCACGCGGCTCGCGAAGTCGCAGGCGGCGTCCAGGTCGGGCGTGCCGAGGCGGACGTAGCGGACCTGCTCGACCTGGATCACGGCTCGGCCTTGCTGACGCCGCCCACCGCCCAGTGCGCCGGCGGCACCT
>CAXTVL010000359.1:2916-3447 GCA_964247515.1 uncultured Acetobacteraceae bacterium
GCCTTCTTCGTGTCCTTCGACTGGACCACCTTCTCCTTCTTCTTGCGATCGAGCGGCGCACTCAGCGTCACGCTCTCCTGCGGCCGGCCCTGCGCATCCGTCGTCGTCTGCGACGCCCCAGTCCCCTGCGCCCGCGCCCCCGCGCCCCGGGGGCGGCGCGGGGCCGGCGGCCCCCCCCCCCCCCCCCCCCGCCACCGCGTCGGTCACTTCGCGCAGCAGCGCCCGCTTGCGCGCGGCGTCGCGGCCTTCCAGCAGGCTGATGGTCACGATCGGCAAGTCAGGCCACAACGCGGAACGACACCGCGCCGAGCCGCTGCATCTCCAGGCGGACATGCACGCCGGCCCGCAACGGCTCCGCCGTGGTGGCGCCGCCGGCCAGCACGATGGCGCCGGCCGGCAGGTCCTCGCCCGCCGCACTCGCGAACGCCGCGGCCGCCACCAGCGAGCGCAGCGGATGGCCCAGGATCGCGGCGCTGGAGCCGATCTGCACCGGCCGGCCGTCGAACGACATCACCATCCCGAGGTTGGCGG
>CAXTVL010000360.1:0-3433 GCA_964247515.1 uncultured Acetobacteraceae bacterium
ACGCCGTGCTCGACGCGCTGCGCCGCGGGCACCTCGCCGGCGCCGGGCTGGACGTGCTGCCGGTCGAGCCGCCGGTCGAGCCGTTGCCGGCGCTGCTGCGCGCCTACCGCGACCGCGAGCCGGGGCTGGAAGGACGGCTGATTGTGACCCCGCACAGCGCGTTCCACACGCCCGAAGCCTGGGCGGACATCCGCCGCAAGTCGGCCGAGACGATGGCGGCGGCGCTGCTGTCCAACGCGCCGCAGAACGTCATCCGGCCGGACACCTATTAGATGTGATATGATAGGGGACTTGGAGTTCGAGAGGGTCAGGATGAGTGACTCGGTCACGACCAACGATCTGCTCACCCGCGTCGCGGTGCTAGAGGAGATCGCGCGCGGAACCAAGGCGGCGTTGGACCGCATCGAGCGGCGTCTTGACACCATGGATGGGCGGCTCGACCGCATGACGTCCACGTTCGACGGATGGTTCGAGCGCATGGAGGCGCGCATCGACCGAATAGCCTCCGAACACCGCACCGATTTTCGCCGGTTGCTGAGCTTGATACTGGGCGGCAATGGCGCCTTGCTCGGGATCATGGCCCACGGGGTCCACTGGCTCTAGGGTAGATGGCATCGTATGTTGCCGACATCGCCTGGACGCTGAACGAGGCCGAGGGCTTCCCGAGCGGCCGCTACAGCCGCGGCCATACGGTGAGCTTCGATGGCGGCCACGTCCTCCCAGCCTCCGCATCGCCCCATGTCGTCGGCGGATGGGCGGTCGAGGCGGCGGTCGATCCCGAGGAGATGTTGGTGGCCGCGCTGGCGAGCTGTCACATGCTGACGTTCCTGCATGTGGCACGGCTGTCCGGCTTCACGGTCGGGGCCTACCGCGACCACGCCGAAGGCGTGATGGCGACCATTGCGCCGGGCAGGCAGGCGGTGGCGCGGGTCGTGCTGCACCCGAAGATCGAGTGGATCGGCTCGGTCCCGGACCGGGAACAAGTGTCCAGGATGCACCACGACGCGCATGAGAACTGCTTCATCGCCAATTCGGTGAGGACCGATGTCACGGTGGCGCGGGAACCCTGACCCGATGGCGGCCACGCCGCCGCCATGGGTCAGCGCCATTTGCCGGACCAATGGTTGACACCCTCGGCAGGCCCGACCACCCTGTCGGCGTCCCGTTCAGGGCGGGACGAGCACACGAGGCGGATCGATGACCGAGGGAACGCACGGCGCGAACGGCGCCCAACGCAAGCTGCGCAGCCGGCGCTGGTTCGACAACCCGCAAGACCCGGCGATGACGGCGCTCTACCTCGAACGCTACCTCAACTTCGGCCTGACCCCGGACGAGCTGCGCGACGGGCGGCCGATCATCGGCATCGCCCAGACCGGCAGCGACCTCAGCCCTTGCAACCGCCACCTGGTCGGCCTCGCCAGCCGCATCCGCGACGGCATCATCGCCGCCGGCGGCGTGCCGCTCGAATTCCCGATCCACCCGATCCAGGAGACCGGCAAGCGCCCGACCGCGGCGCTCGACCGCAACCTGACCTATCTCAGCCTGGTCGAGGTGCTGCACGGGTACCCGCTCGACGGCGTGGTGCTGACCGGCGGCTGCGACAAGACGACGCCGGCGGTGCTGATGGGCGCGGCCACGGTCAACATTCCCTCGATCCTGTTCTCCGGCGGCCCGATGCTGGACGGCCACTTCAACGGCCGCCTGTCCGGCTCCGGCACCATCGTCTGGGAGGGCCGCCGGCTCTACGCCGAGGGGCTGATCGACTACGAGCAGTTCATGGCGATGGTGGTCTCCTCCTCGCCCTCGGTCGGGCACTGCAACACCATGGGCACGGCGCTGTCGATGAACTCCCTGGCGGAGGCGCTCGGCATGTCGCTGCCCGGCTGCGCCGCGATCCCCGGCCCATACCGCGAGCGGGCGCAGATGGCCTACGAGACCGGCCGGCGCGCCGTCGCCATGGTGCGCGAGAACCTGCGCCCGTCCGACATCATGACCAAGGGCGCGTTCGAGAACGCGGTGGTCGCGGCGGCGGCGCTGGGCGCCTCGTCGAACTGCCCGATCCACATGATCGCCATCGCGCGCCACATGGGCGTCGAGCACACGCTGGACGACTGGCAGCGGCTCGGCCCGGAGATCCCGCTGCTGGTCGACTGCCAGCCGGCCGGGCGCTTCCTGGGCGAGGCGTTCCACCGCGCCGGCGGCGTGCCGCAGGTGATGCGCGAGCTGCACGCCATGGGCAAGCTCGACGCCGGGGTCCGCACCGTCACCGGCCGCACCCTGGCCGAGGATTTGGCATTGGCGACGGGTCCGGTCGACCGCGAGGTGATCCGCCCTCACGCGCAGCCGCTCAAGGAGCGCGCCGGCTACATCGTGCTGTCTGGCAACCTGTTCGACAGCGCCGTGATGAAGACCAGCGTGATCGACGAGGCGTTCCGCGAGCGTTTCCTGTCCGACCCCGACCGCCCCAACGTGTTCGAGGGCAAGGCGATCGTCTTCGAAGGCCCGGAAGACTACCACGCCCGCATCGAGGACGCCGATCTCGGCGTCGAGGACCAGTCGGTGCTGGTGATCCGCAACACCGGGCCGGTCGGCTACCCCGGCAGCGCCGAGGTGGTCAACATGCAGCCGCCGGCGTCGATGCTGAAGCGCGGCATCATGGCGCTGCCGACCATGGGCGACGGGCGGCAGAGCGGCACCTCCGGCTCGCCCAGCATCCTCAACGTCTCGCCCGAGGCGGCGGTCGGCGGCGGGCTGGCGCTGCTCGAGACCGGGGACCGCATCCGCATCGACCTCAACACCCGCAAGGTGGACGTCCTGCTCCCCGACGGCGAGCTGGCGCGGCGTCGCGCCGCCTGGACCGCGCCGGTGCTCGACAACAAGACGCCGTGGGAGGCGATCTACCGGCACAACGTGGGCCAGCTCGGCCAGGGCGGCTGCCTCGAGTTCGCCACCGAGTTCCTCGACATCATCGACCGCCGCGGCGAGAGCCGCAACAACCACTAGGGCGCATGGCGATGGCCGGACGGCTGGCTGGCAAGACGGCGTTCCTGACCGCCTGCGCGCAGGGCATCGGACGCGCCACCGCCCTCGCCTTCGCCGCCGAGGGCGCGCGGGTGATCGCCACCGACCGTGACCTGGCCAACCTCGCGGACCTCGCCTCCGACCAGGTCCGGGTGGCCCCGCTCGACATGCTCGACCCCGCCGCGATCCTGGCCGCCGCCGCCGAGCACGGCGCCGTCGACGTGCTGTTCAACTGCGCCGGCATCGTCCACCAGGGCAGCGTTCTCGACGCCAGCGAGGCCGACTGGGACCTCGCCTTCGACCTCAACGCGCGGGCGATGTTCCGCAGCATCAAGGCGTTCCTGCCGGCGATGCTGGCGGCGGGGGGCGGCGCCATCTTCAACATCGCCTCGGTCGCCGGCAGCGTGAAGGG